>JASFFM010000308.1:0-5523 GCA_050124295.1 Desulfobacterales bacterium
ACCGGTTTCATCCACCACCACCACGGCCCGTGCGAAAAGGCCCATGAGAGGCCCATCCGTGATCTGCACCCCGTAGTGCGCGCCGAAATCCGCATTGCGAAAGGCCGAGGCGGAGACGACGTTTTCAAGCCCTTCGGCCCCGCAGAAACGGGCATGGGCGAAGGGCAAGTCCATCGAAATACAGATCACCGCGGCATTGTCCTGTTTCACCATTTCGGCATTGAACCGGCGCACGGACATGGCACAGGTGGGGGTATCGACACTCGGAAAGATATTCAGCACAACTTTACGGCCAGCGTAATCCTTCAGGGCGATATCCTGTAGCTCCTTATCCACCAGAGTGAAGTCGGGCGCGGGTTCGCCAATGGCAGGTAGGTTGCCGATGGTTTGGGCGGGATTGCCTTTAAGCGTAATTTGGGCCATGGGTTCCTCCTTGTTCTACGGTTTTGAAACAAGTTCACGATTGCTGTCGTGCCGCCGTCTTCGCCACGGCAGTCAGCTGCGGTACGCCGCCTGCCGTGCGCGTGAACATCGCACAAAGCCGTCTAAAAAGATGATACGGTTCAATGTCTCCCTCCTCAATGACCATTGATATGCACACGCCTCAACACCATAAGACCTTTTGGTTGGAAATAAAGCGCTCCGGCCCCGTTTGTTGTGACTAACACTGCCCCGGATCGTCTTCGCAGTCCTCTTCACGCCGTTTTTCGGCCAAACGTGCCTTACGGCGGGACTGGGCCATACGATGGCGGCGCTTTTGTTTTTCGGTTTTCAGAAGGAGGGGCGGCACCGGGGAAGGACGCCCGGAGGCGTCCAGGGCCACGAAGGTGAGATAGGCCGAAGCCACATGCCTGATTTCCCCGGAAAGCAGGTTTTCGGTTTCGGCCCGCACGCCGATTTCCATGGAGGTCCGGCCGGTCAGATTGACACTGGCTTTGAGGATCAGGAGGTTGCCCACAAAGGCCGGGTGGATAAAATCCAGTCGGTCAATCGAGGCGGTGACCACATTGCGGCGGGCATGGCGAAAGGCCGCCACCCCGGCGGCACTGTCAATGTGTTTCATGATCACGCCGCCGTGAATGTTACCGGCCGGATTGGCGTCTTCGGGCAGCAGAAAATGGGTCAGAATGGTCCGGCTGGCGGATAGTGGTTTGGCCTTCATCGGCGTGGGTCTCCTGGACGTTTTTCGTCGGGTTCGACCCGACAGAAGGTTTCGTAGTAGGCGGCATTCTCCCCCATGTCCGAGAGGGTGGCCGCGGTCAGGCGGTTGACGGCGCCGCTATGCTGCCACCAGCCCTGATCGATTTTGATCACCCCTTTAACGACGGCCGCATCCGGTGTGAGGGTGGCCCGGATCTGCCCCTGGGAGCTGACCACGCGGACGACCTGCCCGGATTTCAGGCCCTGTTGGCGGGCCTCATCCGGGTGGATGGCGACTTCCGGACGGTCCTGGCGGAAGGCAAAATGCTGCGAGTGCAGCGAATGGGCGTGGTGCGGGGTCAGCAGTCGAAAGGGATAGGCCGCCGGTGCAAGCCGGGGGGGAATGTAGGTCGGCAGCGGCGGTCCGCCGTCATCCCGGGCCTGGGAGGAGTAAAACTCATAGCGTCCCGACGGCGTGGCGAATTGGCCGTCCGACCAGGGGATATCCTCGTCGGGCAGCTTGAAGGGCGCCGCCCGCAGGCGGTCTAGGGTTACCCCGAATTCCCGGGTCAGGGGCCGGATGGCGTTTTGCAGAAACGTGCGGGCGGGGATATCGGGATAATCGCTGAGCTTCATGCGCCCTGCCAGATGACGGAACAATTCATATTCCCCCAGCATGCCATCGGGAGGGGCCACGGCCCGCGAGGCGAAGTTCAGGTAGGGTGAAAACATGGAACTGAATACCAGGTCTTCCTCTTCCAGGATGCTGGTGCAGGGCAGCACCAGGTCGGCGGCCTGAGCCGTGTCGGTCATGAACATGTCGCTGACGATCTTGAAGGGCACCCGGGCAAAAGCTTCCTGCATGGCCCGGGTGTCCGGCATCTGGACAAGCGGGTTGGCTTTGGCGATCATCATGACGGCGATGGGCGGGGCCTTGGCCGAACGGATAAAGTGGGCCATGCGGGGCAGCGGGAAAGTGCGGCCCCCGAATGGGGGGGACGGGGTGCCGCCGTGGCGGTCGATCCAGCGGGTGATGGACCGGTTGGCATAGTTGACGCCGCCCCCGGAACGGCCGATATTGCCGGTCATGGCCCCCAGGGCGTCGATGCAGCGCACCGTGTTGCCGCCGTTGGTATAGCGTTGGAGGCCGATGCCGATGATCATGCTGGCCGGCGACTGATCTGCGTATTGCGCGGCGGTTTGGCGAATCGTGTCGGCCTCCAGACCGGTGATGGCCGCGGCATGTTCCGGGGTGAAACCCTTCAGGGTTTCGGCAAAACGCTTGAATCCCCGGGTGTGTCGGGTGATGAAGGGTTCTGCGATGCGCCCGCTGGCCAGCAGATGATGGGCCATCCCCAGCGCCAGGGCCCCGTCGGTGCCTGGCTGGGGCTGCAGGTGGATATCGGCCTGCCGGGCGCTGAGGGTTTTCAAGGGGTCGATGACGATCAACCTGGCGCCCCGGCGGCGGGCTTGTTGCAGAAACGGCACCAGGTGCGGGTTCGTGGCCACCGGGTTGCGCCCCCAGATGACGATGCAGCGCGCCTTGGCCAGGTCCTGGGGGGCATGGCCGCGCACATCGCCGAAGTCGTAGCGCTGGGCCGCCATTCCGGCCCCCCAGCAGAGACTGCCCCGGGGAATCGAAACGCCCCCCAGATGCTGGAAGAACAAATGGTCCACGGATTTGGCCAGCCCGCCGTAACCACTGTCGGCATAGTAGAGAATGGAATGGCGGCCATGGTCTCGGATCGCGTCTGCGAACCGCCGGGCCATGAGGTCAAGGGCTTCTTCCCAGGATATGCTATCCCAGTGGCGGCCGTTTTTCAGCCGGGGCGCAAGCAGCCGCTGGGGATGGTAAAGGCGCTCCAGCAGTCTTTTGCCCTTTGTGCAGATGCGCCCCCGGGTAAGCGGGTGATCAGGGTTGCCCTTTAGGCGGACCACCCGCCCGTCGACGACCTCGGCCAGCAGGCCGCAGGCATCGAAACAATCCAGGGGACAGGCCAATTTGACAATCTGATTCATGACGGCACGTTCCCAATGGCGATCCACACCGCTCGCCCGCCATGCATGACGGTGTGCGCGGCGACGGGAAACGAAAACTGGCGCAGAAGCTTTTTCTCCGGAATCACGATCACCAACCGCCAGCCTCGGAAATCGCTTTGCAGCTTGCGCAGGATTTCGCCCATCAGGCGTGCGCTGGCTTCGGGTTTGCCAAGTCGGCGGCCATAGGGCGGGTTGAGCGTGATCAGGCCGCGGCGTTTTTCTGTCGCCGGGGGGCGGAGATCAAAAAAATCTTTCCGTTGCAGATCGATGGCATCCGTCAGGTCGGTTCCGGGCAGCAGGGCGGCCAGTTGGTCGACGGCCCTCCGGCTGCGGTCGGAGGCATAGATCTGAGGTTTTGTCAGCAGGGGCGCCCGGTCGAGCGCTTGGCTCAAAAGGTATTGCCAGTGGGGCAGTCGAAAGGCCGGCCAGCCCATGAAAGCAAAGGATCGTCGCCCGCCCGGCGGGATTCGTTTCACGATCATGGCCGCTTCAAGGGCAAAGGTGCCGCTGCCGCACATGGGATCGCAGAGAACGGTGTCGCTGTCAAACCCGGCCTGTAGCAGGGCGGCGGCGGCGAGGGTCTCGCGCAACGGCGCGCGCCCCCCCAGGGTTTTGATGCCGCGTTTATGCAGATGATCGCCGGAGCTGTCCAGGGAAAGGGTGATCCGATCCTCTCGCAGACGGGCCCACAGGCACTGGGGGAGCCTTTCGCGGTCATCCTGCGCGTCCTTGCGCCCATGAAGGGCCAGACGCTCGGAGACGGCCCTCAGAAGGCGCTCGGCCACGGCCTGGCTATGATATAATTTCGAGTGCCGAATGCTGACGCGCACATCGAGAGGTGCTTCACCGTTGAGGTAGAGCTCCCAGGGGACGGCCCGGGTGCGTTCTTCGAGGGCATCGAAATGCCGGGCCTTGAAGCGCTGGAGGCGCATGAGGATGCGACTGGCCGTGCGGCACATCAGGTTGGCCTGGTAGCAGGATGTCAGGCGTCCTTCGAAGCTCACGCCACCCTTGCTCGGGACCAGTTGCGGGGGCGGATCCTCGAGGGCGGCCAATTCGTCCCGGCAGAGGGCCTCCAGTCCCGGCGGGACGACCGCAAAGAAGGTCTGCGGCCGGCCGATCACATGCTGCTTGACGCGGCGGGCGAGGGCTTTGATATTGGGTTTCGTCGTCATGGCCATGCTTTTATGGGCCGCCGTCCGCGTCAAATGAAATGCACCCACCAAGGTCGATGGATGGGAATTGATCATGGGATCGTTAATGTAAACCGTTGCCGCTAGGGCTTGCAAACAGATCCTGGATGCTCCTTATTTCGCAGAGTTGGGTGCTCCAAGCAATACCCTTTCACAGGCTTCTGAAATGCAAACCCCGGAAAAATCGGAGGACCCATGGTGGATGTTGCGATTCGTTGTGCCACTTATAACCAAACCCTGAAAGCCGTCATCTACGACATGCTTGCCGCTGCGGATGGGGCGGATGCCCTCCGGGGGCGGGTGCTGATCAAGCCCAATCTGCTTTTGGCGGCCAAACCGGCGCAGGCGGTGACCACACATCCCCGGGTGGTGCGGGCGGCGGTCCAGTTTGTCCGAGACCAGGGGGGTGACCCCATCATTGCCGACAGCCCGGCGGTGGGCAGCATGGCCCGTATCTACCGGGGCGGTGCCTACCGGGAGACCCTGCAGGATCTGGATGTTCCCTTTCAGGCCTTCGATACGGAAGCCGTCGTCGACATCGGCCCCCCTTTCGGGCAGGTGCCGCTGGCCCGCCAGGCCCTGGAAGCGGACGCGGTGATCAATCTGGCCAAGCTCAAAACCCACAGCCAGATGACCCTGACCCTGGGGGTCAAGAACACCTTCGGCTGTGTGGTGGGCCTGAAAAAACCCGAATGGCACATGCGGGCCGGGGTCGACAAGGCCCTATTCGCGCGCTTGGTGGTCCAGATCCATCTGGCCATCGCGCCGGCCTTCACCCTGATCGACGGCATCGTGGGCATGGACGGCCACGGCCCGGGCAAGGCCGGCCGGCCGTTACCGCTGGGTCTTTTGATCGGCAGCCGGAGTGCCTTTGCCGCCGACCATGCCGTGTGTGATCTGATCGGTCTGCCCCCGGAGCGGCTGCCGACCCTGGCCGCGGCCGATCGTCTTGATATCCCCCACGCACCGTCACGAATCACCGGCGATGGGCCCGATCGCATCGCCTTCAAACTGCCGGAGGCCGGCCCCACGCGTTTTGGCCCGGATTGCCTGCAGCCCCTCTTGCGGCGACATCTTCTGCGTCGACCGATGGCTGATCCCCAAGCCTGTCGCCTGTGCGGGGAGTGCTGGCAATACTGCCCGGTTGCCG
>JASFFM010000309.1:0-5507 GCA_050124295.1 Desulfobacterales bacterium
AGAGGATGCATATCAACTTGTCGGTGATATTTACGATGAAGATGAAATCTGGTCATGCACCACCTGCGGGGCTTGCGAGCAGGAATGTCCACTGGGAATCGAGTATATCGACAAGATCGTCGATCTTCGCCGGGGGATGGTGGATGAGGGCAATGTACCCCAGTCGCTTCAAAAACCATTGCGCGCCCTCGAAAAGCGTGGCAACCCCTGGGGCAAGATGGAGAAAAAGCGTGCCGCCTGGATCAAGGCGATCGCTGACGATGCGCCGGTGAAGCTATTCGAGAAGGGCGACACGGCCGACAGTCTGTATTTCGTGGACAGCATATCCTCATATGATGACCGCATGCAGGGCATTGCCCAGGCCACAGCACGCATTCTGACCAAAGCCGGCGTCGATTTTGGTGTTTTGGGAAAGTTGGAAAAAGACAGCGGGCATGAAGTTCGGCGGTTTGGCGAGGAGATGCTCTTTCAGGATCTTCGATCCCAAAACACGGAAGCGATTCTTGAAGCCGGGGTTACACAAATCATCGCGGCAGATCCCCACGCCTTCAATGCACTGCGCAAGGACTATGAAAATCTTCCTCCGGTCGAACACATCAGCCAAGTTATCCGCAAGCAGATCGAATCGGGACGTCTTCCACTGACGGCGGTCAATGGCGGCGAGAGCGTATACACCTATCATGATCCTTGCTATTTAGGGCGGCACAATCAGTTGTACGATGATCCCCGTTACGTTCTCGATGCTATCCCTGGTCTTAAGCGTGTAGAAATGCGCTGCAGCGGCGACCGTTCGTTCTGTTGTGGTGGTGGCGGCTTGATGCTGTTTTACGAGCCCGAGGAAGAACAACGCATGGGCGTGCTGCGTGTTGAAATGGCCGCCAAAGCAGGGGCGAACGTCATCGTTACCGCGTGCCCTTTCTGCCTGGTCAACATTGAGGACGCCATCAAGGTTGCCGGCTTGGAAGGCAAGATGAGAGCCATCGATCTTTGCGAACTGGTGGATCAGCACCTGGCGGTATGATTCAATATTTCTGTTTCGGCGGGCAGCTTTAATTCGGAAAAAAAATATTCCGGGTAATTTACAACATCGGGAGGAACAAAATGGAAATTTTGGTGTGTGTCAAGAGAGTGCCGGACACTTCCGAAAATGAGATCGAGCTCAACGGCGCCGGGAATGACATCGATCGCGATGATCTGGTCTTTTCGGTTAATGAGTGGGACAATTATGCCGTCGAGGAAGCGTTGCAAATTGTGGATAAGGTCGGCGGCAGCGTGACGGTGGTTTCGGTTGGAGACGATGAGTCCGAAGAAGTGATACGGCGGGAGATGGCCATGGGGGCCGACAAGGGTATCCTTTTGAGCGATGATGCTTTTGAAGGCGCAGATGGCCATGGCGTTGCCGCCATTTTAAAAGCCGCGGTGGACCAGGGCAACTATGACCTGATTCTGACCGGGGCCCAGGCAGATGATGGGGCGGCCCAGGTCGGCGGGATGCTGGCGGCCATGATGGATGTCCCCTTTGCCTCCTTGGTCAATCACATCGATACGGATGGCGACAAACTGAAAATCGCGCGCGAAATCGAGGGGGGCCATCAGGAAATGCATGACATCAGCCTACCCTGCGTGCTTTCCATCCAGACGGGGATCAATGAGCCCCGGTATGTTGGTATTCGCGGTATTCGCAAAGTGGCTTCGGTGGAAATACCCGTGCTGGGCGCCGCCGATTTGGGCCTGGATCCCGCTGCGGTGGGGGGAGGCGGTGCGCGCGTGCGCCGCGCCGACTACTTTTTGCCCGACATGGGTGACGGGGCCGAAATTTTAGAAGGCAGTACCGAGGAGATCATCGACAAGTTGATTGAACTTTTAAAGGCCAAAGGAGGGCTGAAATAATGGCTCAGATATTTACCTATATATTGCACAAGGACGGGGTGGTCGATGATACGGCGCTCGAATTGGCTGCTGGTGCCAAGAAAATTGATCCCGCCGCGACACCCATTGCGATCGTTGTGGGCTCCGGCGATTCATTGGATACCGTTTGCAATGAAATGACCGCCAGCTATGGGGAAGTATGGAAGGTGGCCAATGACGCCATTTCCTATCCAGATGCGGAGATGATTCGTAAAATATTGGTCAATCTTCTACCTGCGGACGGTATTGTGCTCATGGCCCACGAACACTTGGGGATGGATATGGCGCCGGGCTTGTCTGTAAAAATGGGGGCTGCCCTGGTTACCGATGTTGTTGATATCGAGGGCGCCGACGGCGCGACGCTGAACCTCGTGCGGCAGGAGTTTGGTGGGGCCGTGAGCGCGCATGTGACCTGTGACGCTTCCCAGGGGGCTGTATTGACCTTGCGCCCCGGCTCGTTTGCGGCGGCCGATGCATCCCCGGGGGCCGCCGGTCAGATTGTGGATAAATCCGCCGAGGTTGGTGAATTTGCCACTCTGCGCAAGTTTATCGAAGTCGTTGAAGCGGAAGCCGGCGATGTTGATATCACCAAATCGGAGGTGTTGGTTTCCTGTGGTCGAGGCATTGAAGATGAGGAAAATATCGAAATCGCGTTCGATTTGGCGAAAGCCATGGGCGCCGATGTTTCGTGTTCCCGCCCGATCGTCGATGCCAAATGGTTGCCCAAAGCCCGGCAGGTCGGCACTTCCGGTCAGACCGTCAAACCCAAGGTTTACCTGGCCTGCGGCATCAGTGGTTCTTTTCAGCACATGGGCGGCATCAAGGGCAACCCCTTTATCGTTGCCATCAACAAAAACCCCAAGGCCCCTATTTTTCAGGTGGCGGATGTCGGTATTGTGACCGACATTCTCGATTTCATGCCCGAACTGGCCGAGAAAATAGAGGCATCCTAACCAGAACGGTGATGACACCAAGGCCATCTAAGCCGGTTGTTTCTTTCAGGAAGCAGCCGGCTTTTTTTATGTCTTCCGAATTGCCTGCCGATGGAAAGTGCGCTACCGTTTAGTGCAGCCGTAAAGGGATCGGTCGCGTCGGCAGGAATTTTGCCCGGAACCCGTGATCGCCACTTGCAAACCATTGGGGAGGAGAACATGGTTCAAAAAATCGGTTCGCCCGCCATCATCGAAGCGTCCGGAAATAAACCCAAAATCATCGAGGAGTTTTTTGGTCGGGTCAACACCGGCACCGAAAGCGTCAGTATTGCACGTATGAAAAGTCCCTGTGGATGGATCGAACCGGGTCAAACGCCAGAGTTCGACGAATTTACCGTCGTTCTCAAAGGTATGCTGCGCGTTGAAACCCGTGGGGGTCAACTGGACGTGATGGCCGGAGAGGCCGTCGTCGTTCCCGCCAAGGAGTGGGTGCAGTACAGCACACCCGGTGGGACGGGGGCGGAATATATCGCCGTTTGCCAGCCGGCATTTTCACCGGAATCCGTGCATCGGGATGAAAATTAACGCGGTCTGTTGGCCGCGCTAATCGATTTGTCGGCCAAACGCGATCAAAGCTTTTCATCGGGCAGCTCTGCTCTGATCCTGGGGGTTGTCATTTGGTGGGTCTCATGGCAAAGACAATTTGTCGCCATACCGCAGGGTTAATGTTGGATCGCAGATACGGTGGCCAGGGCGGTTAGCCCAGTTCGGCACCAACACCTCACGGATACGGAATGCAAAGCGAAATCATGGCCATCGACGGCGAACGTAGCAAATAGACAGGGAAATGACCTGCAGACAGGTAATGGACATTCATTTTCATGATTCCGACACGCACCGTTCGACTTCCCAAGTCGCTTGAATCGGATCCGCGCGCATCGCACCTATCGCATTCGCTCGTTGCCCGAACAAAACCTTTGTGGCCGGGGGGCGCGCTCGGCGCCCCCGATGCACAGCCCAGCGCGGCCCTATGTGACGCGCTCCGGGCAGCCAACCAGGCCGGTTGTATCGTGCGCAGTTTGGAAAAAGCCGAGCAAACCCTGGCGGCCGAAGAGCGGGGTCAGCAAATGGCGGACCGCCAAAGCGGCATTGTCCGCGGGGTGCGAATTTCCCGATTATTGGTTCTGGCCAATGACGGCGCCGAACGGTTTTATCGTCGGGTGGAGGCCCTCCTCCGGCAACATGGACCACGCCTGATCGCCGTGCGTCTGGCCATCGATGCGCGAGGACTGGGAGAAATGCTTTTCGGGCCTGGCCGTGCGGCCCGTCTGGTGTTGGTTGAGCGCAAGACAGCTGTCGGTGCAATTCTGCTGACCTTGGCCGATCAGTGGGGGGATTGAAACCCTGGCGCACTGCTGTCAGCGGGCCTATTTCAGATGGCCCGATGTAAAACCGCGGATCGCGCTTAGCGATTAGCGTATAGAGGTAAGCACGCTTGGCCGAATCGACGATAGGGGTGAATTTTCATTTTGCTTGTGGTTCATTTTTATTCCTGCCATCAGATGCGGAATGCCATGGCGTGGCCTACATATCGATCGGGCCTTGGATAGGATCTTGAAATGACCTTCAGCCAACTTTCCCTACGGGCAATCTCAGGTGCAAGTCCCCGAGGAGAACTGTATGCCTGAAACAACGATCAACAGCATTGGCATGGAGCTTGTTCTGCTTCCGGCGGGCACTTTTTTGATGGGGGGCGATTGGGATGCTGAACAGGCGGACGAAAACGAGCTGCCCCAGCATGAAATTTCATTCCCCAAGGCATTTTATATCGGCAAGTATACGGTGACCCAGTCTCAGTGGCAGGCGGTCATGAATAGCAGCCCCAGCGAATTTCCCGGCCCGGATCGTCCGGTCGAGAACGTATCCCATGAGGATGCCTGCGTCTACATCAAACGATTAAACGAAAACGAGAATACCCGCACCTACCGGCTTCCTACCGAGGCGGAGTGGGAATACGCTGCCCGGGCCGGCCAGCAGAGCACATATTGTTTCGGACCGGAAACCAGGCGATTGACGGAATATGCCTGGTTCCAGAACAACAGCGGCGGCAAGACGCACACCGTCGGGCAACTGGCCCCCAATGACTGGGGCCTCCACGACATGCACGGCAATGTGCACGAATGGTGCGCGGACTGGTATGGACGAGAGTATTACGCCGCAAGCCCTTCCCAAAAGCCCTCCGGACCCCGCAAGGGGGTGGCCCGGGTACTGCGGGGCGGAGACTGGGGCTCGGAAGCATGGTATTGCCGCTGTGCCGTGCGCAGTTTAAGTTCACCCCTGCGGCGGAGTCCACGGGTGGGCTTCCGGGTGCTCAAGGACCGGGATGAACCGATCCTGCGGAAGAAATCATCGGGAATGATCGGCAGGTTGTTTGCGCAACGATGACGGCGTCGTAATACATCCGATAGCGCCGCCAGGTTGCCTCCTTTGTTGTTGATGGGTAGAAAGGCACAGCCGCCCTGCCCGGCATCCCCAGGCCGTATGGCCGAAGTTTTGACAGGCCCCCTAAAGGCGCCCTGTTGGGAATCGTCAGCGACCGGTCATGCATGATGCGACGGCCCGCGCGAGGCCCTTTGCCAGGGTTCGTAGCGGCCGCGAGCCCTTCGG
>JASFFM010000310.1:0-5500 GCA_050124295.1 Desulfobacterales bacterium
TATCCGCTTTCATGGATTTGAAAAGCGGGTCGCCCTGCAGCCCTATGACGCGGCCCTGGAACACCTGGGGTATGGGGCCGCCGATTTCGTCCTGATGCCGTCCCGCTTCGAACCCTGCGGCCTGCCCCAAATGATCGGTGCGATCTACGGCGCCCTGCCTGTGGCCCGCGCCGTCGGTGGACTTCGCGACACGGTGCATCCCCTGGATCCGGAAGCGAATTCCGGGAACGGGTTTCTCTTCGAGCATTACGATGCCGAAGGATTGTTCCGGGCGATTGGACAGGCCATGGCGTTTTATCGTTCCCCGGCCCGGACGAAAGCCCGTCAAATCCGCCGCATCATGGACGAAAGCGCCGCCGCGTTCAGTCATGAAGTGATGGCTCGGGAATACATTGCCTTCTATCAGCAGATTCTACAGCAGCCGGTCACGGGGCGCTCCCGCTAAAATTGATATCCATCGACCGAAGGCGGCCGCTGCCCGATGGGCCAGGCGCCGGTGGTCAACGTTGGGCGGCCCGGCGCCCGACCCGGTATCGCGCTGGATTTTTAAAGATGCGGTATTAATCTTTTTGATGAAATAACCTATCGCCGCGGGAAATGCGCTTGCAGGTGCGGCAGCAAGAGGGCTTTTTTCGTCTAGGCCCGGCCCGGCAGATCTAAACGCGCTAATAGCGATGGGCGCAAGAACCAAACCCCGCTTCAGCCGTTCGATCGGGGCCCAAAAATCGCGCTTCGAGCGGTCATGCACGGGCGTCTACCCAGGGTATAGAAGACAAGACGTCCGAAGGACCGCCGCTGCAAATGGGGGTAACAATCTTTTCGCCTGAATGGTCGCCCTCACGACAAACAGGGAGACGCCATGCCCCTCAATATCCGCGTGTGCCGGTATGCATGCCTCGTCGCCGGCCTATTGTTGACCATGAATGTTTCTGCCCACGACATCAGCGCACCATCAACGGCAGCCGGGATGCATCAATCGGCCGAGGCCTTCTTGAAAAATCTCTCGCCCGATCAGCGCCAGGCCGCCCTGTTTTCATTTGAAGACCGCGAGCGTTTCAACTGGCATTATGTTCCCCGCGGTCGGGCCGGACTGGCTTTGAAAGCGATGAGCGACGATCAGCGCCGCATGGCCCTGGCATTGATGAAAATCGGCCTGAGTGCCGACGGGTTCCGCAAAGCGACCGACATTATGGCGCTGGAAGCCGTCCTGCGCGAGATCGAAACCTTCAATTGGCTGGGGCGTGATCCGGAAAAGTATTTTTTTTCGTTTTTCGGCCAACCCTCCGCCTCCGGCACCTGGGGCTGGCGGGTGGAAGGCCATCACCTTTCGCTCAACATGACCGTGGTCAAGGGTCATTTGGTGGCCACCGCGCCGCGTTTTCTGGGGGCCAATCCAGCCGCCGTCACCAGCGGCAGGCTTGCCGGGCAACGCACTCTGGCCAGGGAAGAGGATCTGGCCCGGATGCTTTTGCGCTCCCTGGACGGAAACCAGCGGCGCCTGGCCATCTTCCGCGAGCAAGCCTATCGGGACATCGTCACCGGCAGCGATGACAAGGTGGTGCCGCTGGATCCGGTGGGCATCCCCGTTACTGATCTCGATGCATCCCAGACGGCCTTGGTGATCGAGCTGATCGGCGAATTTACCCAGACCATGCCGGCTGAAATCGCCCGGCCGCGCATGGCGGCCATTCTCAAAAACGGATGGGAACAGGTGCATTTCGGGTGGGCGGGTGGTTTGGAACCCGGGCAGCCCCACTATTACAGGATTCAAGGGCCCTCTTTTCTGGTGGAGTACGATAATGTTCAAAACGACGCCAATCATATCCACACTGTTTGGCGCGACTTCGCGGGAGATTTCGGCCGCGACCTGCTGCGTGAACATTACCGGGCAGCCCATGATTAAAACCGGTCCGGTAGCTGAGAAATGCTGATCACCCGCAAGCGGGCATTCGATGACGACCGCCAAGGTGACTTCTACTTGATTGCATCACAAGGGAGCAATCGAAAATGATCTCTTCCATGCGCATTGCCGTGTTCGGTGCAGGGGCGGTGGGCGGCTACTTTGGCGGGCGTCTGGCCCAGGCGGGTGTCGATGTCACCTTCATTGCCCGTGGGGCCCATTTAGAGGCCATCCAGCAAAAAGGCCTGCGGGTGGACAGCCTGCTGGGAAATTTTAGGGTTCATCCCGCCCAGGCCGTCGGCGATGCTCGGATGGTGGGGGCGGTGGATCTTGTCATTTTAGGGGTCAAAGCCTGGCAGGTTCGGGAAGCGGCCCAGGCTTTGAAACCCCTGATCGGGCCGGAGACGGTCGTGCTGCCACTGCAAAACGGGGTGGATGCCGCCCGGCAGTTGGGCGAAGTTCTGGGCGTGAACCACGTCGTGGGCGGCCTGTGCCGGATCATAAGCATGATCGATGCCCCGGGACGCATCAACCATGTGGGCGGGGAACCTTATCTGGCCTTCGGTGACCTGCAGCGCCAGACCGACCGGCGCCTGGCCCACCTGGCGCAATTGTTTTCCCGGGCGGAAGGGATGCGGGTGGAAGTCATCGACGACATTCAGGCGGCTATTTGGAAGAAATTTCTTCTGATAGCCCCCTGGAGCGGCGTGGGTGCCGTCACCCGTACGCCGATCGGCATCATCCGTGATCTGGCGGAAACGCGTGAAATGCTCGAGGACGCCATGCATGAGATTTTTCAATTGGCCGTTGCCCAGGGAATTGATCTGGGGCCCGACGCGGTCTCCCTTATGATGGCATTCGTGGACAGCCTCCCGGCCGAAGGCACCGCCTCGATGCAGCGCGATATCATGGCGGGACAGCCTTCGGAGCTGATCGAACAAAACGGGACCGTCCGCCGTCTGGGCAATAGTCTTGGTGTGGCCACCCCGGTCAACAGTTTCATCTACAGCAGCCTGCTGCCCATGGAACGGCGGGCGCGGGAGACACTTGCAAGGCAGCAAAGCCCGTCGTGATCGGGTGGCTGAACCGGCGGGTCTCGAATCCTCAGCCCGATAGATGCGAGAATATGTCTTTCAGGTTGATATTATTTGAGTTTCCTGGCATTAAGGCATAGTTTAGCGAGCAACGCCCGCATCCAGCCGGTATCAGGGAACCCATCATCTATGCCTGTGACCCATCGCATTCAGGATGACCTGCTTGTCTTCAAGGCCAGCGACGAGGTATCCGCGGAGGATTTTTATGCCGCCTGCGATAAAATACACAGCGACCCGGCTTTCCGACCGCCTATCGATGCCTTGGTCGACCTCCGCGAAGCGCAGGTCGATATCCCCGGCAAGCAAATCGAGAACATGGTTTACCATCTGAAGGCCGGAGGGCATTACCACAAAATGGTTATCGTGGCGGCGCGCGGGTCGTTTACCTATGCCATGGGCCGCATGTTCTGCCTGCACGCCGAATGCATCGGTTTCTCTTCCGAAATTTTTCTCAACCGGATGGAAGCCCTGGCCTGGCTGGAAGGCCCCAAAGGCGACGCGCGATTGCCCCTCGACGATGGTGGTTGAAGGCACGGTGGCTCAATGGCTTGTCGGATCCCTGATCTACAGATAGGCGACGAGAACCATCTTCGGTTTGATCACTGGCCAAGCCCCGGTTTTCCCACATCCCATTCGACACCTATTTATTCTGCGCCTATTGATAGCCTTTTCTAAAGCGCGTTTCTGGATTCTTCTTCCAATCCTTTGAATCGAAAATCCCCCTGCGGCAACTTTTGCCAGCGGCGGAGGGAAGCGTGGTCGGTAAGCGCCTGAAATTGCCCATGCAAGGCCTCCAGGAGTGATCGCTCATTTCCGGGAGGCTTCCCCATCCGCATCTTCGATCCACAATTCCCCGCGGTCCCTCCATCCGAAGGGGCAAGGCGCGCCCCACGGTCATCATGACCAAATTGTCTTATCCACCCGCGCCGCCCCAGGATAGGGCCAAGCGGTTTAAAAAAAGCCCACAGATTCCCGAAATCATATCCCGCAAAGGAGCGATGTCGGTTCGACAATGTCGGATGGGATTTCGATCATCGCGGCATACGAACGGGACCAGGCAAGGCTTGCCGAGGGCACGGCGTTTATTGCCGATGACGATACAATGTATCTCGGCTTGCCGGGCTTCAAGTACGACATCACCTTCTACTTCGATGTCGCCGAAGGACAGAAGATGCACGGTAGTGGTGAGGGGCTTCGCTGACCGCCGGCCGGCAAGCGCGGGCAGGCCTCGGTGTGAAGTCTGGGTGCGCGCACTGTTGGGAATGATCTGCCAGGTCTAAAGTAAGAAAAGCTGTCATCCGCAGCGCCTTCAATGTCCTGGCACAGAGAAATCAGCATTGCTGCTGTGACATCTTCGAACCTTACGAACTTTGGGGACCGTCCCGGGAAACGGTTTTCTACCGTTTTTAGATCAGGGTATGATTCCATTGCGCTCTGACGCCTTACCACAGCGTCATTGCCCTGATAACGTTTCGACCCTGGATCCTCTGGCGATTGGGCCTCTTCCCCTGTCATTGAGTTCAGAGGTTAAGGGCCGACCCAACAACCTACTGGACTCCTTTGCGGATAGCATCGCAAGAAGGGGGTCAAAAAACGAATGCCGAGCGGTGGGTCTGGAAGGCGTGTTCATATTACCGGCGGTTGCGGACGGCAATTGCGCGGCCGCCGTCAGGGGGGGCCTGACCACCCCATCCTTCGCCACCGTAACTGAAGCTGAACACCCATTTTGTGGATGTCGCCTTGGTCGACCCGGCCCAGATCCAATAGCCGGAATTGTTTAAAAGGGGGGTTATATTGCTGATGCCATCGCCAATGCGGTGCAGGGAATCGAGCTCCCTGCGGGAGGGCATGCGCCATCCGCCCCCGGCCGCATCAAGACCGAGCACCCAGCCACAGGCTTGCTCCCAGGTCATCCCGCGGTCGGGTCCTGCCATCCACTCCAAGCCTGATTGGGTATCATGAACAATGCCTGTGTCGTAGCGCACGAGATCCCCGTCGCGGGCAATGACCGGCGTGTCAGCGCATAAAGCAGTCCCCGAAACGATCACCGCCATGAGGAAACCGCCCACCACTCCACAAACGACCTGCAATGTATTCATAACCGCACTCGCCTTTGCGGCCGGGTCTGAACGGGGAGACAATAATGTTCGGGCATCGGACGTGTTAGAAGCATGCCCCCTTTCGGCTGATGCCATCAGGGGATCGATAAAGAGCGCCTATAAATGCCCCACTGGGAAGAAAGGCTTCGCGCCACCGGCCCCGGTAAACTATAAATCATCCATTTTGATCAAGGCATAGGGCGCAAATGCGACCGGATCGACTTCGGCGACAACTTCACCGGGCAGCATGGTGTTGTCACTTATGGAAAATGTTGCCCCGATGACCTTAACGATATCGACATCGCTCCACGGATCATGAGCGGAAGGATTAAAGGACAACTGGGCCTCGCCATATTCCATATGCTTAAATCGGCGTTGGACCGTTTCCTTGATAAGCCGGGGATGGT
>JASFFM010000311.1:0-5494 GCA_050124295.1 Desulfobacterales bacterium
TCCGCCGCGTGTTTGTTGGGGCGCTTTTTCGATCAGGGGGGCGATCCGATGCCAGGCCTCTTTGGCGCGCACCTCGCCGTAGATGGCCTGCAAGCATTTCTCAACCTGGCGCCGTGCATCCATGGTCTCTCCTCCGTCGGCCGCCCTTCGGCGGGCCGGTCGCCCCTGGCCCGGGCGTGCCCGCTCTGCGCAGGCCATACCCATTGAGCGGATTTTATACATGTGAACCGACACCCTGATGGGGAGCATCAAGATGACAGGTCAAGACCACCGTATGGTCCTCAATCGTGGTCTTGGTTTCGTAGGGCAGTTTTTTAAACAAATTGATCATACCGCGATTGTTTGGCAAGGTGTAGGCTGTCAGGGAGGAGATGCCGTTTTCGCGCGCGGCCTCGGCCAGTTTCAGCAGAATGACGCTGCCGATGCCCTTGCCCTGCCAGTTCTTGGAGACCGAAAAAGCCACTTCGGCGGTGGTGCCATGCTCCAGGAAATAGCCCCCCAGGCCGACGATGCGCTCGAAGCCGATCTCCCCGGTCACGGCCACGATGGAAAGGTTCTTAACATAATCCACCTGCGACATATCCTCCATTTCATCCCGGTAAAAGTGTCGGCGCAGATTGAAGAAGCGCATCTCCACGTCCTTGTCGTCCATCTGGTAGAAGTGTTCCTGGATCATGCGATTATCCGTCGGCTTGGTGGGGCGGTAGACCACCTTGCGACCGTCGTAGCGCCGGGTTTCCTCCATGCGTTGGGGATAGATACCGAAAAGGGACTCTTTGAGCGACCGGTGCCGGTCGATCAGCCCTTCCTCCTGGGCCTGTTTGAAGAGTGCTTCCCGGTGATCCGGATGGGCCAGGCTGATCATGGCCATGGCCCGCTCTTCCATGTTTTTGCCCAGCAGGTTGACGACGCCGAATTCACTGACGACATAGGACACATGCCCCCGGGGAATGACCACCGATCCTGTTTTCAACTCGGTAATGATGCTGCTGGAGCCCCCGTCCGGACCCAAAGCCGGCACGAGAATGATGGATTTCCCACCCCGGGCCATATGGGCGCCCATGACGAAATCCAGCATTCCCGTGACCCCCGAAAAATGATTTTGGGGCAGGGCATCGGCCAGAACCTGGCCGGTCAGGTCGATGGTTTGGGCCGCACAAATGGAAGTCATTTGATGATGGCGGCCAATGATGGCCGGATGATTGACATAGTCGGAAGGGCGAAATTCCACGGCCGGGTTGTTGTCCAGCAAGCGGTACAAGCGCTCGGTGCCAATGGCGCTGCCGGCCACCATTTTGCCGTAGTTGAGGCCCTTTTTTTTGTTGGTGATGACACCTTCAAAGGCCAGGTCCATGATGTCATCGGTCAGGATTTCGGTGTGAATGCCCAGATCGTTTTTCTCCCCCAGCGCACGCGCGACGGCATGCGAGGCGGTACCCATGCCGAGGTGCAGGGTGGCCCCGTCCTCCACCAGACCGGAGGCCATGCGGGCCAACGTCTCCACGTCGGCATAGGCCTCGCTGGCATAGGCTTCCAGAAGCGCTTCCTCCTTTTCGACGATCATGTCCAGGTCGTCGAGATGAAGAAAACCATGGCCGGGAACCCTCGGCATGCGCGGGTTGACCTGGGCGATGACGACATCGGCCGCCTGGGCGGCGGCCAGGGTTACGTCCACAGATATCCCCAGATTCACCCATCCGTAAGGATCCGGCGGTGAAACCTGGATGAGCGCAAAGTCAAGCGGCACCAATCCGTCCCGCAGAATCCGCGGGACCGAGGACAGCGGAATAGGGGTGACGAAGCGCTGATTGGCCTTGAGACTGCGGGTCTGACCAGAGCCCAGATAAATCGAGCGGACATTGAAGCTGCGGTTCTTGCTCTCTTCGGCCATCAGGGCCGTGAGGGAGCTTTCCAGGCTGAGCAGGCGGACGAGTTCAACGTCCGAAAGGCGCTTGGCCTGGTCGAGCAGGATATTGACCAGATGCTGCGGCTCACCGCATCCTGAACCGATAAACACCCGTTGCCCGGGCCGGATGGCGTGCACGGCATCCAGGTCGGATTTGCGGAGGCGGTCATAGGTTTGGCGAACGTCTTTGCTGGGCATGGGTTCATCCATTCGTTGGGGTCGGACGGACGTGAGACATCCTGCCGGCCGGGGATGGGGGCGGAGGGGTTCGTCTCCTCTGGGCATCGGAATGGCGACCGGTGTTCCGCCCCGATCGAAAGCCGTGCTGGCGCTGCCCATGGTGCCTGCCAATGATCATCAGGATTATTCACCGTCCTGGGCCTGGATCGCCGTGATCGCCACCGTGTTGACGATATCTTCCACCAGGCATCCGCGGCTGAGATCATTGACCGGCTTTTGGAGACCTTGCAGCACGGGGCCCACGGCAACCGCACGGGCCGAGCGCTGCACGGCCTTGTAGGTGTTGTTGCCGGTATTGAGGTCCGGAAAGATAAAGACCGTCGCCTTGCCGGCCACGTCGCTATGGGGCATCTTGGTGCGGGCCACGCTGGCGTCGATGGCCGCGTCGTACTGGATCGGTCCTTCAACTTTCAGGTCCGGGCGGCGTTCACGCACCAGACGGGTGGCGGTGCGCACTCTTTCCACATCTTCCCCCTTGCCGGAGACTCCCGTCGAATAGGAGAGCATGGCGACCCGCGGGATCACGCCGAACTTGGCCGCGGTTTCAGCCGAACTGACGGCGATATCGGCCAGTTGCCCGGCACTGGGATTGGGGTTGATGGCGCAATCGCCATAGACCAAGACCCGATCCTGCAGGCACATGAAGAAAACACTGGAAACGATGGAGTAGTCCGGTTTGGCGCGGATGAATTCGAAGGCCGGCCGGATGGTGTGCGCCGTGGTGTGCATAGCGCCCGATACCATGCCGTCGGCCTGCCCCTGGTAGACCATCATGGTACCGAAATAACTCACGTCGGTCATGGCATCCCGGGCCATTTCCGCGTTGATCCCCTTGTGTTTGCGCAAGGTATGGTAGATGGCCGCGAATTCATCGCGCCAGGGCGAATTCAGCGGATCGATGATGTCGACATTTTGCACCTGCAGACCGAGGTTGGTGATCTTCTGATGAATTTCCTGGGCGTCGCCCAGCAGGGTCAGATCGGCCACACGGCGTCGGGAGAGAATCTCCGCGGCCCGCAGGATCCTCTCCTCGCCCCCTTCCGGCAGGACAATGCGGCGGCGCTTGCTTTTGGCCCGTTCGATCAGCTGGTACTGGAACATGATGGGGGTTACGCGCGTGGAGTGGGTTGCGGCGATGCGCGCCTCCAGGGCCTTTACATCCACGTGGGTTTCAAACACGCCCAACGCGGTGGCGATCTTGCGGGTGTTGTCCGGTGTCAATGACGAGCGAACCGCATGGGCGCCGGTGGCGGTCTGGTAGGTATCGCTGGCCACGCTGATGACCGGTGTGGACAAAGGAGATGCCTGGGTGCTGCGCAGACCGTCGATCAGGCGCTGCACCGGTGGCTCGGGGGCCAGGCCGCCCGTCAGAACGATACCGGCGATGTTGGGGTAGGTTTCGGAAAAAAAGGTGGCCAGGGTGCCCAGAATAATGTCCGCCCGGTCGCCCGGAGCGATGATCAGGGCGCCTTCTTCGATATAATCGAGGAAATTGCGCAGTTGCATGGCCGCCACGACAATATGTTGAACCTCACGGTTCAGGCCGTCCTCTTCGCACTGGATGCAGCGGCCGGACAGGGCGCGAGCGACCTCTCCCACGGTGGGTTTTCCCAGGATGGATTCGTTGGGCAGAACATAGACGGGCGAAGGCCGGCCGGTTTTTGGCTGCAGGCGCTCGCGCAGAATCGGCAGGTCGTTTCCGGTATAGCGATTGACGATGGTGGCCGATATGACACAGCCCTGATTCTCAAAGGCCTCTTCGGCAATGTGGACCAGATCCAGGACCTCGTCGATGCTCTTGTCACGACCATTGACGATGGGCAGCACCGGGGCGCCCAGATTGTTGGCCACGGCGGCGTTGAAATCGAATTCAAAGGCCGATGATACCCCGGTGTAATCCGTCCCTTCGCACAAGATAAACTTGCAGCGTCGCTCGAGGGCTTTGTATTGGGTTACGATCCCTTTGATCAGCTCATCGGTTGCCCCGCGGGAAAAGATATCCAGGGCTTCTTCATGGGTAAAGGCGTACATGGCCTCGTAAGGGATGTCCAGATCATAGCGTTTCATGATCAGCTGGATGTTGTTGTCCCGATCGCCTTCCGGCACCACCGGCCGGAAAAACCCGATTTTGCGGATGCGCCGGGAGAGCATCTCCATCACCCCCAGACTGATCACAGCCTTGCCGCTGCGGGGGGCCATGGAGGTGATGTAGAGGTTTTTGGCCATATGGTTATCCCCCTGTCTGGCGAAGATCGTGACCGAATCTCGATCCTGCTGCGACCTTCTGGAGAATCCGTCCCATCGGGAGGGCGCGCAGAGTGCCTGGCCGCGTGCCGGTTGCCAGTCTTTTGGATGGTTGTAAGGGACGCCGGAGCCAGGGCGCGTGCCATGCTGATCCGTGGGCGTAACACGTTCGAGAGACGCCGCACCAGAGCGACAGGCGGTTTCAGGCGCGATCACCTTTCGATCTTGGGGGGGTTATCCCCCCTAAGCGAAATCGTTTTGGTTTTGATCCTTCACTTAGTAATGCCAATACCCCAAATTTGCAAGACAACCTCCGAGAAGCGGTTTTAGAGACGGGCCGGAAATGGTTTTCCCCCGCCGTGTCCCCTGGCCGGCCAGGGGACGATCCAAAGCAACGATCGACGGGACGGCTCCCGGGGGGGGCGATTCAGCCCAGACGGCCATCGGCATCACCGGCTTTCGGGAAGGGCCTGCCCGTTCGCTTCGCTCGCAGGGATGTGGTCAGAAATCCATCCAATGCCTGGACAAGGCCTACCCGACGATGGACCGCCACAGATAAAGGATGCTTGGGCGGAATCGAAGCGAGGGAGACCTTTGAACGCTGGCCGTGTGGCCCCCTCGCCGCTGCCCATGACATTGACGCGATCCAAACAAAACTTAAGTTAAAACATTATACGGGAGTATTCATATGAACATCCTGGTGATCAACTGCGGCAGCTCTTCCCTAAAGTACCAACTTTTGGATATGAGCGACGAGACCGCTGTGGCGGCCGGTTTGATTGAGCGCATCGGCGAATCCCGAGGGCTGCTGACCCATATGACCCATCCGGACACGGATGATGAAAACAAGATCATCCGGGAGCAGCCCATCGCCGACCACCAGGCGGGCATGCGGCTGGCGCTGGCCCTGCTGGCCGATCCCGAGGCGGGTGTCGTAACCGATGCCGCGGATATCCAGGCCGTGGGGCATCGGGTCGTGCACGGCGGGGAAACGTTTCGCGCCTCGGCCCTGATCACCCCGGAAGTATTGGCGGCCATCGAGAATACCACCCCCCTGGCACCGCTCCACAATCCCCCCAACCTCATGGGAATCCGGGTGGCCCA
>JASFFM010000312.1:0-5491 GCA_050124295.1 Desulfobacterales bacterium
GGGTCTCGTCGCTTGAAACCCGCTTGCGTTTGTTAGGTCCCTGTATTAGGATCGCAGAACTCAATTAAACCCGCCTCTATCCAGCCGGGAAGTTTTTCTCTGTAGGAAAATACCCTCATCTTTTAGTCTTCCTCCAGTTTGAGACGTTGAGCAACGCAATCAAAAGGGGATGGCCCGATGCGTATGGGCCGCTTTCCACAATCAGGGCGCAAATGCCCTTTTTCGTTCCCCAGGCCATACGAAGACGGCTATCGCCAGGAAATTAGCCTGAATCTCCTCATTGACAGTTTTGCAAACACCGTCATCGGGGATGATCTGCAGATCGTGTTGGCCGAATTTGGAAGCATGCCGGAAGCCAAAATCATTTCGGATCACCGCCTGAGCCAGCCCAAGGGCTTTGGTTTTGTGGAAATGCCCCGCCCCTTGGAAGCGGATTAGGCCATCGATGCCTTGAAAGCGCATTGACGGGCGCAAGATTAAATTCAATCCCCTCGATTCGGGCCGGAAAAAGACGACGCGATAATCCTTCAAGAGAAGATATTGAGAACAATTTAAAATGTTACCGCAAACCTCCTGACAAGCCTACGTCGTTGCCGTCGGCAAGCCGGGAGGTGGGGATCAATTTCCAAATGGGCCAGCCGGAGAAACGGTTTCTAGAGAGCTTGTACAGGCGCTTCCCGGGCAGGGTTGCCATTGGGGTGGCCTATTCGCAGGAAATGAATGAAATCTTCCCCATTGTCATCGATGATGACCAGGGGAACGTACTTGGCATTGTCGCCATGGCCGTCATGACCCACGAGCAGTTCGTCTCGGTGCATATTTACCATTTCAGCGTATTTAGCCCACGGAACGGGAAGGGCACTAAAATGCTTAATATCCTCTGTCGAAAGGCGGACCGTTTGAATGTCGTGTTGAGTCTCAGTCCGATTCCCTCGCCCAATGGTGAAGACCACCATATGGGTAGCCAAAAATTGGCCACCTGGTACCGCCAATTCGGTTTTGAAGGTGAGACCTTATTGCGTCGACAGCCTCGACCAACGCACCGCTAATCCCTCCCATTCGATTGCCCATCATGCCCGGTCAAGGCGACAGCACTCGGTTTTCCTTGGCCGGCGTGCCAATCCCATTCTTTGCCTGGCTCTCTGCCCACCTGCGCACAGATTCAGCTTTTAAGGGCCTGAGCGTCGATCATATCGATATCGTCGATAAGGTCGTGGTGATATCATATCCACAGCGACGGTGGACATGCGGTCCCAAATCCGATGGCTGCTTTCCGCCGCCAATGCACCAACATTTTCAGACTTAACCCGGATAGTTGAACATCAGTCAATGGCCGATCTTCATTTGGAAGCAGGATGCCGGGAGATGCTCACCGATCTTTTTTGCCCCATCGACCCCATTGGAGCGGGGCGTACAGCGCGTATTCTTCCTTGATCAGCTTTAGATCTTGGGGGGTATCGGCATCCAGGCGGATGAAAGGATCTTCCACCGGGACGGAAATGGCCTGCTCTTCATGGTCACGAAGAAGCTTGCGCAGGCCACCCTGCCCGTCATAACTGAGGATTTCATCAATTAATTGGCTGTTCACCAACGGCGGGTGGCCGCGTCTGGATTGAAATTGCGGGTAGCAGACCATCGGCCGGGAATGCTGGCCAAACGCCATCGACAACGTTCGAACGGTGGCCGGCAGCACCAGGGGAATGTCAACCGGAAGCAGAAAAAAGGCCTCACAAGGGCGTCCCAGCGCTTTGACGCCCTGTTGAATCGAGGAAAACATGCCTTCATGGTAATGGTCGTTGATCACGTAGCGCGATGCGGCGACCCTGACAACCGGGATCAATTCTTCAGACCCGTGTCCAACCACGGTCACGATGTCGCCGATATCGGCAGCTTTAAACAGGGCGATCGCATGCTCGATGAAGGTTTTTGCGCCGATGCGGAGCAGTGGTTTAAACCCCTGCATCCGCGAAGAAAGCCCGGCCGCCAGAATGATGGCGCTGAAATGACCTTGGCTCATGGTTTTTTGCAGTTGGCGCGATGGCGGATCAACTGGGCCACGACACTGACCGCAATCTCAGCGGGTGTTTCGGCGTCGATGGCAAGGCCGATCGGACAATGTACCTTTTCAAGGGCACCCGGGGTAACCCCCCGATCCACCAGTTCTTGGTAAATCGTATCGCGCTTTTTGCGGCTGCCGATCATGCCAATGTAGCCCGCCTGTGTTTGTAAGGCCTGCGCTAGGACTTCTTTATCGAAACGGTGTCCCCGGGTTACAATGACGATTAGATCGCCCGAATGGGTACCAACGCCCTTGAACACCTCCGCAAATCCCGGACAAACGCGAACCTCGTCGGCATCCGGAAAACGATCGGCATTGGCAAATTCTGCCCGATCATCAAAAACGATGCAGCGAAATCCCACATGATTGCTCAAAGCCGCAATTTCTTTTGATACATGTCCAGCGCCGCAAAGAAAGATGGTATCGGGCGGTCGGATGGACTCGATAACATAGGCATGGCCCTGGTTGGTGATCAAAGCCGATCCATGCAAATGAGGTGGCTTGGCTTCGACAAGTTTCTGGAAGGCATGCTTTAATTGGGGCGGTCCCACAAATTCATTTTGGGCCTTGCGTATGGCATGTTCCACCTGCCATTGACCGTTGTCGTCCGTGATTTTGCCCAGCCACAAAAATGATCGCGACCTGTTTATTTCTTCTCGGGCCGCTTTGTAGAGTTCGATGTTGTTTTTATGGACGGCAACATGCTCGATCAAGACCTGCATCCGTCCTCCGCAGATCGCATCCAGGGGGTGCAAATTGGCATTCCGGCTGAGATCGTAGGAGACGATTTCAGCCCCGCGGGTTTCCAAGAGACGCCGCGCGCGTTGAATCACATCACCTTCAAGGGCGCCGCCGCCAATCGTCCCTGAAATGCCGCCATGAGGGTAAACAATCATCTTTGATCCAGAGGTTCGCGGCGTGGAACCATCCTTGCTGACGATCGTCGCCACGGCCAGTTCCTGTCCGTTGCCAAGGGCTTGATGGATTTCATGAAACAGGGCAGGCATGGTTTACTTCCCGAACCCGCATGCGGGATAGCGGCAATCAGCGCATCCCAGGCACAGGCCACCGTGACCCAAGGCGATGATATCGTGGCGTGTCAATCGCTCACCGGCCAGGATACGCGGCAGAACCAGATCGAATATGCTCGTTGCATGGTACATGACGCACCCGGGCAGGCCAACGATGGGTAGACCTTTCAAGTAGGCCAACATAAACATGGCCCCCGGCAGGACAGGGGCACCATAGGTAATCACCTCGGCCCCGGTCGCACGGATGCTGCCCGGGGTGAGATCATCCGGATCGACGGACATGCCGCCGGTGATCAACACGATCTGGGCGCCTTCCGCGATCAGGGCCTCGATGGCGGCAACGGTCATGGGGATATCATCGGGCACATAGATCTGCCGCAGCATTCGGCTGCCAAGCGCGGCGATCTTTTCTCTGACCACGGGACCGAAGCGATCCTCGATTCTCTGGTGATAGACCTCACTGCCTGTCGTGACGAGCCCCACCCGATGCGGCCGCACAGGCCGAATCGAAACAACGGGATCCGCTGGCCCGCACTGCGCCTCGGCCGCCTCAAGGGTTTCGTTTTGGATGGTCAGGGGTATGATGCGCGTGCCGGCGACCACCCGGCCCGCCGTTACCAACTGGTGGGTATGCAGGGTGGCCATCATGATGTCGGGGATGGCGTTGATGTTGTTGAGTCTGCTGACATCGATCTTCAGCAATCCGTCCCGGGTTGCCGTCAGACTCACTTTACCCTCGCAGGGGGGGCTCAGGGAAATACCAGCGCCGGCGGCAACGGTGGCCAGCCGGCGGGCCGCATCATCTTCATGCACCCACCCCGGCCCCAGCTCCAATGCGGCGATGTTTTCTTTGCCCAGGTCCCGAAGCCGGTCCACATCCTCCGGCCGAATGACATGCCCGCGCTTGAAGGCCGGGCCCTTGAACCGGCCCGGCACGATCTCGGTGACGTCGTGGCCCAAGACCATTCCAACGGCTTTGGCAACAGGTATCAGCTTCACGGTCTTGGTGCTATCCCTTGATCAATACGTCTCTCCGGAAGGGCAGCTCTCTTAGCCTCACACCCGTGGCTTGGAATATGGCATTGGCGATGGCCGGCGCCACAGACGGCAAAACGGGCTCACCCACACCCCCAGGTTTGAGGTTGTTTTTAGCGATGTGCACTTCGATTTCCGGTACTTCAGACATGGTTAAAACAGGATACCCGTCATAATTGGCGGTCTTCACGCCGCCGTTTTCAAATCGAACCCTTTCATGAAACGCAGTGCTCATTCCCATGATGGCACCGCCTTCGGCCTGGGCCCGGATGGCGTCCGGATAAACGGCCGTGCCGCAATCGATGGCGCAGACCATCTTGTGAACGGTGACCGCCCCATTTTTCTCCACCGACACTTCTGCCATATGGGCTGCAAATGATTCAAAACAAGCATTGACGGCAACCCCTCTGGCCCTGCCAGTGGGCACCGGACGGTCCCAGCCGCCTTTGTCAGCCAGCAGTGACAGAATATTGTAGGGCCGGGATCCTTTTTCCATGTGCGCCAGACGGAATTCAAGCGGATCCTTGCCGGCGGCATGGGCCAGTTCATCCATAAAGGATTCGACGGCGAGCGCATTAACGGAGAAACCCACCGCCCGCCAGAACCCCACCGGTATGGGAAGGTCCACCATGACATAGTCCACCCGATGGTTGGGGATCGCATAGGGCATATCCCGGATGCCCGAAACGGCATCCGGACAAACCCCGTCCTTCACCATTTGGGGATTTATCCTGGCCCAAACGGATGGTGCGGCAACTTTATGTGACCAGCCGACCAGCTTTCCGTCCTTATTCAATCCGGCCATGATTCGGCTCCGGCTGGCTGGACGGAAAAAGTCGTTGGCGAAATCATCTTCACGGGTATACATGACCTTGACCGGGCGTTTCAACGCCTTGGACAGCAAGACCGCATCCGTCACATGCGATGGGTCCCCCCGCAGGCCGAATCCCCCGCCTGCCGGCAGGATATTCACTTCCACCTTTTCGGCGGGAAGTCCGGTCAACTTGGCCGCAACCATCTGGAACGTGGTGGCGCCCTGGGTGGGCGCCCAGATCCTGCAGCGCTCCTTTTCCACGGATGCGGTGCAGTTGATGGGCTCCACCTGGGCATGGGAGATGTAATGAATCTTATAGGTCTGCTCGAGTGTGGTGGTCGCTTTGCCTAACGCCGCTGTCACATCCCCTTCGTTCTTGGCGGCCGCACCCGGCTTTTCCAAATGTTCGCTGTAGACCCTGTCCACATAGGCGTCATCCATATCAGGCCATCGGCCCTTGGACCACTTGATGTTGAGGGCCTCCCGGCCCTGTATGGCGGCGTAGGTCGTATCGGCGCATACCGCAATCCTGCTTTCCAGGGGTACCACCTT
>JASFFM010000313.1:0-5468 GCA_050124295.1 Desulfobacterales bacterium
TCGCCCCATGCAGCTCCCATCATACATCTTCAGGCGTCCCCCGCATCTTACGGCAGACCGCAACCATTGGCGCGACCCCCTAAATTTCCCTTCCCACGCCCCGCGGGGTGTCAATCGTTATCCCCGACCCTTGACAACCCGTTCATCATATTATTATATGTACATATGTTTATGTAATTACCGGGAGGGCTCCAATGGTCACCACCAAAGCGCGGCATCGAACACCGCCCGCCATCCAAACCTGTATCACCAAAGGCATCCATCGTGAGGTTATCCGCGCGGTAGAGACGTCCATGCCAGACCCCATCCGGCTTTTCGATCTGGCGGACTTATTCAAACTCTTCGGAGACAGCACCCGCCTGGGGATTCTGTGGGCCTTGAGTGTATCGGAGATGTGTGTCTGCGATCTTTGTGCCCTGCTCCGGATGAAACAGCCGGCCGTGTCCCATCAGTTGCGCAACCTCAAACAGGCCCGTGTGGTCAAAGCGCGCCGGGATGGCAAGGTCATCTTTTATTCCTTGGACGACGATCATATCGCCAAACTGCTGCGCCTGGGGATGGAGCACATCCAGGAAACGTCATGATGCCCGATGTTACAACCATGGATAAATTCCACCTCAAGAACCTGGACTGTGCCGCCTGCGCCGCAAAACTGGAGCGGGGGCTTAAAAAAACCGCGGGCGTCGAGGAGGCCGTGGTCGATTTCGGCCATCAGACCCTCTTTGTCAAGGCGGCGGACATGCAGCAGGTGCGTCGGGCCGCGCGGGCCATCGATCCCCAGGTGGAACTGGTGCCGGCATCGGCCGGCGATCCCTATCCAGAGCCGCAGGACGAAGCCCGCCGAGGCAACCCCCGCAGGGAAATGTTCCTGCTGGCCGCGGCCATCTTGTTGTTCCTAGGGCTGCTCCTGCTCGAAAGCCGATCGGATCCCCGCGGGTTTTTTCCCTGGGCGCTCGCCATCGCCCTGCCGGCCTATGTTATGGCGGGTGGCAAGGTCCTCGCCGGGGCCTTCAATACCGTTCGCCGCGGGATCTTTTTCGATGAAAATGTTCTCATGGTCATCGCCACGACGGGGGCCATCGCCATCCAAGCCTATTCCGAGGCCGTGGGCGTCATGATTTTTTTCAAGATCGGTGAGCTGCTGCAGGATCGGGCGGTTTCGCGCTCGCGGCGTTCGATTCAGGCCTTGCTCGCTGCCCGGCCCGACCAGGCCCATGTCCGCACCCCCCAGGGGTTGCGCACGGTCGCACCGGAGACCGTGAATGTGGGCGACATCATCATTGTCAAACCGGGTGAAAAAATACCCCTCGACGGCAAGGTTCGGGAGGGTCGCTCACAAATCGATACATCGGCCTTGACGGGAGAATCCGTTCCGCTGACGGCGGCACCCGGCGATACGGTCATGGCCGGTCAAATCAGCCGTACCGCCGCCTTGACCCTGGAGGTCACACGCCCCTTTAAAGAATCATCCATTGCCCGGGTGATGGATCTGGTTGTGAATGCCACCGCCCGAAAAGCGCGCACGGAACGGTTCATTACCTCCTTTGCCCGCTATTATACCCCCTTCGTCGTTCTGATGGCCGCCGGCGTCGCCCTGCTGCCCCCCCTGTTGACGGGGGCTTCCTACCAGACCTGGATCTATCGCGCCCTGGTCCTGCTGGTAATCTCATGCCCCTGCGCCCTGGTCATCAGCATCCCCCTGGCCTATTTCGCCGGCATCGGCCATGCTTCACGACGGGGTATCCTGGTCAAGGGATCAAACTATCTTGACGTGTTGGCCGCCGTGAAAACGGTGGTCTTCGATAAAACCGGCACGCTGACCAAAGGCGTCTTCCAAGTCAATGATATCGTCAGCCAAAACGGTTTTGCCGCCGCACAACTGCTCGAATTCGCAGCGGCGGCCGAGTCCCAGTCCAACCATCCGATCGCCGCTTCGATCACGGCGGCCTACGCGGCACAGGGCGGTCGCATCGATCCGTCCCAGGTCGACGATCATAGGGACTATTCCGGTCAGGGGGTCAGCGCCCGCTACCAGGGGCGCTCCATCCTGGTGGGTAACGACAGTTTCCTGCACCAAAACGCCATCGCGCATGCCCAGTGTCAATTCGACAGCACGGTCATCCACATTGCCGTGGACGGACGCTATGCCGGCCACATTGACATCGGCGACGAGTTGCGGCCGGACGCCCGTGAAGCGGTGCAGGCGCTGCGCGACCAGGGTATCGCGCACATCGGCATGCTGACGGGGGACACCGAATGTGCGGCCCGCAGCGTCGCCCGGCAACTGGGCCTGGACAGCTACCAGGCCGAGCTGCTTCCGGAGGAGAAGGTGGCCCGCTTCGAAGCGATGGCGCACCGGCCCACGGGGGGGAAGATTGCTTTTGTCGGTGACGGCATCAATGATGCGCCGGTGATTGCCCGCGCGGATGTGGGTTTGGCCATGGGAGCGATGGGCAGCGCGGCGGCCGTGGAGACCGCCGATGTGGTCCTGATGACGGACGCGCCCCCCAAGATGGCCGAGGCCGTGTCCATCGCCAGGCAGACCCGGCGCATCTTGTGGCAGAACATCTTGCTGGCCCTGACGGTCAAAGGCGTTTTTATCGCTACGGGCGCTTTCGGCCTGGCCACCATGTGGGAGGCCGTGTTTGCGGACATGGGAACCGCCCTGCTGGCGGTGGCCAATGCGACCCGTATTCTCAGGTAGCCGACCGGGCGATCTGCCCGTGGCGCTGTCCGGTCTGGATCCGTTCGGGTGCGGCGGGTGATGGCCCGACGCACGCCGCTGGGTTCTGAAAAAAACCTCTGGAAGGCGGCCCTTCGCGGCGAAACCGCGCTAGGACAGGGGAAGGGTTGCGGGGACGATCAAGGCGCGGTGTTTTTGAACCTGACGCCGATACCCCTGCCATCGCAGCGGACGATATCGCCCTTTTGCTTCACCTCTTTGCCGTCGGACTCGAATGGTCCGGCAACGGTGATTTCCTGACCGGCGAAAAAAAAGTCTTCCGTCTCGATGTAGGTGCCCCCCTGGCTGATGTTCTTGATCACCCCTTCATGCAGCCTCTGGCGGGCGAGAAAGTGGGTCGCCTCCGAACAGGGAAAGCGGTTGTAGCGGCGGCATTCTTTTTGATCCGCAGCAGGCGGTTGCTCGTTGTGGACAAGTTTTTGATCATCCATGACATACCTCAATTGGCGTTGATGGGCTAAAGCCTTGCCTGTATCCCTCGATGAACGTCGGGGCCGATGATTGCTTTCCTCCCCTAAGGTCTGCTTTGCGCAGGTGTTCATTGGGCGGAGTTGCTCATGTTCAGCTCCTCTCGCCATCACCCCGACGGTCTTTTCCGCAACCCCCCGCCCCGGTCAGGCGCAGTATGTGAAGAGATTGGCTGAGCGGAGCCCGCTTGCCCCTGCCGGTGGGTTGGGCCCCCTGCAAGGCCTTCCAACGGCAACCCTTCTACAACTCTGGCATGGAATATCCCATTTGTCAATAATGCCGGTTTGTTAGAACAGTTTGTACGATCTTTCATCGGGTGGGCAGGGGCCTGTTAGCGAAGAGAATTGGGCAAGGTTGCATCGGCCGCACGTTTGAGGCCTCCCCTAGGAGGCCTTCAGGAGTACCGCGGCAGGCATGCGGCCCCAAGTGCCTGATACCGCCCCAAAGGAAGGCCTCAGGCTCGCCCGCCGGGTGATTTTAGGCCCTGCGTACCGCAATGCGCCGCTCACCAAGGCGTGCCGGACACATTGAGCGCAACCTTCCGTTAGGACAGGGAACCAATTCATGAACAGAAGTTGGCATCAATCGTTTCATGAAATGTGCGGGCTGAGACCGCCAAGGCCTTCGAGGGCCTGCCCTGATGCCGGTGTCATTTCCGATTCTCCTTTTACGCCTTGGTCTTGCACGCTCGGGCCGCCCGCGTCATGCTATCGGCCGAATTGATCTCGCACCAGACGCGCCACATCGTCCCGGCGGTGGCAGGCCACCCGGTGCCCTTCGGCAAAGGATGATAACAGCGGCGCTTCGTCTCGGCAGCGTGCGATCACGAAGGGACACCGCGTGTGGAAGCGACAGCCCGCCGGAGGATTGAGCGGACTGGGCACATCGCCCTTGAGGACGATGCGGCGGCCGGAACGGGAGACGTCCGGTATGGGGATGCCGGATAGCAGCGCATGGGTGTAGGGATGGCGCGGCCGGGCAAAGAGGGTTGCCGTGGGAGCGACTTCAACCACCTTGCCCAGATACATCACCGCCAGCCGGCTGCTGATATATTTCACCACCAGCAGGTGATGGGTCACGAACAGGTAGGTGAGTGCCAGCCGCTGCCGCAAGGTCTGCAGCAGGTTCAGGATCTGGGCCTGAACGGAAACATCCAGGGCCGAGGTGGGCTCATCCAGCACCAGAAACTCAGGGTTGGTGGCAATCGCCCGGGCCACGGCGATGCGTTGGCGCTGCCCGCCGGAGAATTCGTGGGGATAACGCAGGTAGTGATCTTTGGTCAGCCCCACCAGGTTCAGCAACTCCAGTACGCGCGCCTCCATCCCACGGCTGCCCAGGGCGGGTTGTTCACGCAGCGGTTCGGCGATGATATTCTTCACCAGCATGCGCGGGTTGAGGGAGGTGGTCGGGTCCTGGAACACCATCTGGAGCCGCCCCCGGATACCCTGCCGTTTGAGGGATCGTGGCGACAGGGTCGCTATGTCCATCGGATCGCGACCCTTGCCGCGATGGAATAATATCTGCCCTGCGGTCGGCCGATCCAGCCGGATGATGGCCTTGCCCGTGGTCGTCTTGCCGCAGCCGGACTCGCCCACCAGCCCCAGGCATTCCCCCCGATAGATGTCCAGATCGATGCCGTCCAGGGCTTTCACGGATGCCACCGGGTGCCTCAGAACACCGCCCAGCACCGGGTAGTGCTTCTGCAGATCACGCAGTTCGAGCAGTTTTCTCATGGGCGGCCCTCCCCCCGGGGGCGGTCGGTATAGAGATAGCAGGCCACGCTGTGGCCGCTGCCGACGGTCACCGTTTCCGGAAAATGCCGGCGGCAGATGTCCCGGACGGCGGGGCAGCGGGGATGGAAACGGCAGCCCGGCGGCGGATCCACCAGGTTGGGCACCGACCCCTCGATGCTTCGCAGGGGGCCCTCCTGGCGGAACCGGGGAACGGCCTCCAGCAGGGCCCGGGTATAGGGATGGCGGGGTGCCTGGAAGATGTCCGCCACATCGGCGACCTCGCAGAGATTGCCGGCATACATCACCCCGACCCTGTCACAGGTTTCGGCCACCACCCCCAGATCATGCGTGATGAGCAGGATGGATGCGATTTCGCTTTGCTTCAGGCGCCGCAGCAAATCGAGGATCTGGGCCTGGATCGTCACATCGAGGTTGGAGGTGGCCTCATCGGCGATGAGCAGCTGAGGGCTGCAGGCCAGGGCAATCGCGATGACGATACGCTGTTTCATGCCGCCCGAGAGGTT
>JASFFM010000314.1:0-5461 GCA_050124295.1 Desulfobacterales bacterium
GAAGTGGCGGCATTTTCCGAAAACGTGCGCGCCTGAACGCTTTGGCACTCTGCCGCCGGAGGGCGGAGGGGGCAGACACCGCCGCGGGCGGCAAGAAACCGCACGAAGCATAGCTATCGGTAACCCAGGGCATGATCGCCGATCTTGACCCGCGCGATCTCCGTCGATAGGCCGCCGATCTGGGTCCATTTGACGGCCCGGTAGGCGGACGCCGCGGCACTGCCGGAGCAAAAGCCCTGCCCGGCCAGAATCCGCAGCGCATCACCGGCCACACGTTCCGCCGCCTCGGTGGCAAAGACCTTGGCGCACCAGATCAGGGAGATTCCTTCCTTCGGTTCGCAGGCCATGGTCCAAACCGCGCGGTAGGCCAAAAGCTGTGCCGTTTGGCAGAGCGTCAGCATCTCTGCAAGCTTGAACCCCACCTCCTGGTAGGCAATGATGGGCTTGCCGCCGCTGCGGTGGGATTGGGCGAAATCTCGGGCCTCGGTATACGCGGCCTGCATCAGCCCCAGGGCGGCGGCCAGCAGGATCTCGTTTTCCCAGCGGCGCAGACGCTCCAGAACCGGGGTGCCCTGTGGTGGGAAAAGGACATCTTCCTTCGGCAGATCGCATTCGCGGCACACCAGATCGGAAAGGTGAAGCCCATCGTACCCCATGGTGCGCCGGCGCTCAGAAATGATCAGACCGTCGGCCGACCGATCCACAAAAAATAGCGCCGGTCGTTCTTCCAACATCCCCACGATGCCGATCCGATCGGCCAACGGTGCATTGATCACATATTGCTTTTGGCCATTGAGACAAATCCGATCGCCTTTCCGTGTTGCCAGGGTCGCCAGCGGATCGTTTTCGACATTCATGGTCGTTTCGGACAGGGCCAAGGCACCGAGCCACTCGCCCCGCCGAAGATCTGCCAGCCACTGTTTCTGCCGCGGCTCGGCAGCCCATCGGGCCAGCGCCCGCCCCACGACCCGGGTACTCATCTCCACCGCTAAAAAGAGCGATCGGGTCTGGACGGCCAGCGTTTCCATGGCGCCCATCAGGGTCACGGCGTCCGCCTCCCGGTGACCTTCCAGACCGAGTCCCAGATAACCCGCTGCGGCAAGGTCTTTGAGCACCTTACGCAGGGCCTTGGAAGTCTCTTCCGGGGTCCCCCCGGCCAGTTGATCCTCGGCGGGTGCGGCCCGCGCGATCGAACGAATCGCATCGAAGCGTTTTTGGTCTTGTGCGCTGAAATCAAAGTCCATGCCGCCATCCCTCGTGGGCCCAATCGTGGGGCCGCTTACATGAGGCGTGAAATGATCAATTTTTGTATTTCCGAGGTTCCCCCCCCGATGGGTGCCAACCGCGTATCACGGAAAATACGCTCCACGTCGAACTCATGGGTGTAGCCGTATCCGCCATGCAGGGTGAGGGCATCATTGGCCACGGGCAGGCTCCAGTCGCCGACAAACAGTTTGGCCACGGCCGCCTCCAGATGATTCAGCGGGCGCCCCTGGTCTTTACACCAAGCAATGCGGTAGACCAAAGCGCGCGCCGCCTCGCCGAAAATACGGATATCGGCGAGTTTGCGTTTGATGGCCTGGTAGTGCCCGATGGGCTTACCAAACTGAATCCGCCCCTTGGCGTAGGCGGCACATTTCTTGACCAGGTAGGTGGTGGAGCCCACGAAAGGGGCCAGCAGCGCACTGCGATCCCACTCCACCGTTTGCATGGCCATCAGGAAACCTTCCCCTTCCTGGCCCAGGCGGTTGGCGGCCGGAATAACACAATCGCGAAAAACCAACTCAGAGGTCTTTGAGGTTCGGACCCCCATTTTATTCAGGGGCGGGCCGGCACTGAACCCCGGGGTCCCCTTTTCGACGATAAAGGCCGAGATACCGGCATGCTGCTGATCCGGATCGGTCTTGGCGTAGATCACGGCCACATCCGCAATGGGGCCGTTGGTAATCCACATTTTGGTCCCGTTGAGGGTGTAACTGTCCTCCTGTCGGGTGGCCGTGGTCGCCATGGAAGCCACATCCGAACCCGCCTCCGGTTCGGACAAGCCCATACACCCGATCCACTCGCCGGAGGCCAGTTTGGGGATATAATGCCGGCGCTGGGCATCCGATCCATGTCGGAAAATGGTGTCGGCGCATAAAAATGAATGGGCGCCGTAGGCCAACGTCAAACCACCGTCGACACCGGCCTCCCCCAATGCCTCCCCCGCCAGGACCGTGGTGATGACATCAGCCCCGCCGCCGCCCAATTCTTCCGGGAAATGCAGGCCCAGAATGCCGAAAGCCCCCATTTTGCGAAAGGACTGGAAATCAAACGCACCCTTCAGATCATGCTCCTGAACGCGGGGCACGATTTCCTTTTTGGCAAACCGCACCACCTCCTTCTTGAACATCATCTGTTCCCGGGTAAACGCGAAATCCATCGGGTGCCTCCGTCGGCAAAAAAAGCAATACTGAACTAAATTTATATTCGAAACATGAATTGTGTTCAAATTTAAAATACAATTTCTTTATGTTGTCCAGCCAAGCTTGTCAACTGTTTTTTGAGTTCATTTTTTTTATTGAATCTAATTCGAGACCTGAATGAGCCCATCCCCCCGTTTTTGTTTTGACATTCGGGCCACCTTTTGTTTAAGCTAATTTTCGATCGCCCGAAGCGCTCCCCGACCACACCGTCACGATCCGGAAAGAGCCGTTAGCCGTACATTGCCCTAATTCTGCCTGTACAACACACTTGGATCCCGTTAGCGATCACTGCCCAACGCCAATCGAATTTCGGCAGGCGTCTCCCGGAAGAACGTGCATCTTTTCCGATGGGGATCCTACTTCCACAAGGCTTTCACCGGGGTGAAAATAACGACTTCTCGAGAGCGCCTGCCGAATCCTTCTCAGCAGCACGGTTTCTTTTCGGAACCATCCCGTCGATCCGCCTGACAGCCGTTGAAAATCCCTGGATCCGATCTCATCGGGAGGGTGGACGGGGAGGAACGCTTCGTATATGACCACCGTCGTCGCTGCCGTCTGCCGTTGATCGCATCGCGCGGACCGCACGCCTCACAGCGATCTAAAACGGGCGTCATACGGCGCGCCCCAAGACCCGTGAAACAAGGAACACCGTCATGACCCAATCCATTGCCGATCGACGGGATATCGATTTCGTCCTGTACGAACAATTGAAGGTCGCGCAACTCTTCGAAAGCGAACGCTACCGCAATCTCAATCGCCAGGCGGCGGATATGGTCGTCACCGAAGCCCGTCGTTTCGGTATGCAAGAAGTGCTTCCCACCTATGCCGCAGGCGATCGCCAGGGCGTCGTTTTTGAGAATGGAAAGGTCAAGGTGCCGGCCTGCTTTTATCGGCCCTACCGCCACTATGTGGAAGGCGAATGGATCGCCATGGAAGAAGACCCCCGGGTGGGTGGACAGGGCTTGCCCCATGTTATCGCCCAGGCGGCCCGGGAATATATTGTCGGGGCCAACTTTGCGTTCGCCGCCTTCGGCATCCTCACCCATGGCACGGGGAAAATGATTGAAATCTTCGGGACCGAGCAACAGAAAAAGCTTTTCCTGCCAAACATCTACAGCGGTCGATGGGCCGGCAGCATGCTGCTTACCGAGGCGGAGGCAGGCTCCGATGTCGGCGCCCTGACGACCACCGCCCGCCGGAATGCCGACGGCACCTATCACCTCTGCGGCCATAAGATCTTCATCACCTGCGGCGATCACGATGTCACCGAGAACATCATTCATCCGGTATTGGCCCGTGTGGAGGGCGCCCCCGCAGGCACCAAGGGGATTTCCATCTTCCTGGTGCCCAAACGCTGGGTCCTCGAGGACGGGACTTTGGGAGAGACCAACGACATCCACTGTACCGGCATCGAAGAAAAGATGGGTATTCACGGCAGTCCGACCTGCAGTATGGCCCTGGGATCGCGCGGGGCCTGCCGGGGTCTCCTTTTGGGGGCAGAAAATCAGGGCATGGCGATCATGTTCCATATGATGAACGAGGCCCGGCTGGGTGTCGGTCAGCAAGGCTACCTGCAAGGGTCTTCAGCTTATCTGCATGCCGCTGAATATGCCAAAGTACGCGTCCAGGGGCGCGAGATCGCGGAGAACGGCAACGCGCGGCGCGCACCATCGGTGCCCATCATTCGCCATCCCGATATCCGTCGCCAGTTGATGCGCATGAAATCGCTGGTAGACGGCATGCGCAGCTTCACGCTTTATGTGGCCTTTCTCTTCGATCTGGCGGCCACCGCTAAGGACACGACCGGGAAGAAGAAATACCGAGGTCTGATCGATTTTTTAACCCCGGTCGTCAAGGCCTATTGCTCCGATCGCGGCATGGAGATCTGCGACATGGCCATGAATGTCTTCGGGGGATACGGTTATATCCGTGACTACCCGGTGGAACAGCTCATGCGGGATTGTAAAATCGCCACGATCTACGAGGGCACCAACGGTATCCAGGCCATGGATCTGTTGGGCCGCAAATTGCGGTTGAAAAAAGGCGAAGTGTTTATGCTATTTTTACAAGAAATCCGCCAGACCGTCCAACAGGCCGAGACCCTTCCGGAGTTGCAGCCGCTTTGTGAACGCCTGGAGCATGCCCTCAACCGCTATGGCGAAACAGCGGTCTTTTTGGGGAAAAAGGCCATGAGCCCGGATATCAAGGCCGCCTTTGTCCAGGCCCAGCCCTTTTTGGATGTCACCGGGGATATCGTGATGGCCTGGATGCTGCTCTGGCGTGCCGCCATTGCCCAGCCCTGCCTGGCAAAATTGCTCGCAGACGTCGATGACCCTGCCGACCGCATCGCCGGCCACAAGGAGACGGCCTTCTACGACGGCCAGGTCAAGGCGGCCACGTATTATATAACCAGCCAATTGCCGGTCACCATGGGAAAAATCAACGCCATTATGGAAAGCGACACCCGGGCCATCCTGGAAGCGGCTGAAAAATCCTTTGGCGGCTAGAACAAAGTTACCCCCCCGGCAAGGCGCAAGCTGCCGGCGCGGGCGCCTTTTGCGGGCGCCTTTCCTGTGCTATGGTATCTTATTGAAGGGATCCATGTCCCTTGTGGTTGCCATCAGCGGGAAAAGGCAAGGCCCCGCTTTCGGCGACCGGAGGGGCCGTCCAAGTGGCGCGCAACCCCTGGACGCCGGCCAAGCTTGAAGGACATTATCCGATGGACGATCCTCATATCTGGGCGGAAATCGACCTGCAGGCCATCGATCACAATGTCCGTGAACTGCGACGCATCACCCGCCCTACGGCACGCCTGATGGCGGTGGTCAAAGCCGACGCCTATGGCCATGGCGCCGTTGAAGTGGCCCGCACGGCGCTGGCCGCCGGGGCCGATATGCTGGCGGTGGCCCGCATCGCCGAGGGGGTCGCCCTTCGCCGGGCGGGCGTGGAAGCACCCATCCTGGTTTTCGGCCCCACCTTTCCGGACTTCCTCGAGG
>JASFFM010000315.1:0-5434 GCA_050124295.1 Desulfobacterales bacterium
TCGTGTTGTCTTCTGCGGCCTGGACCCTGATCGGGTTGCCTGGCCCGCCAACGACGATGAGGGCCAGCAAAGCCAGGGGCAGGCCTCGAAAGGCCCAAGCCATAAGCTGGTCGCGCACTGTGGCCCAGCCTGATGGTGCGGTCGGGTTGGTCTTCGCTGTTAACATCGCCGATCTCTTAATATACGGGTATGGTGTCGCAGCTCAGGCGATAAGCGTTTTTGTCGGGGGTCAAGTCGATTGAGAGCCCTCCGGCAGGTATCAAAATGTTCCGGATAGGAGAAATCGCGCCTGCTCCAGTTGCCGTGCCAGTCCAAGCGCTTGGGTGGCCTGTCGCGGTCAAATCCCAGCGCTAATCTTTAGAACGCTACGGCCTGGCCGTCTTTGCGCCAATCCGAAGCGGCCCCATATCTTCCCCCCAGGTTGAGAATAAGCTGGGCGCCACCATAGCCCCAGTAGGGTTCCTCGTCTATGATGGGGTGACCCCGGCGGGCCAACTGCTTTCGAATTGTGGCCGGTATGCCCGCCTCCAGGCTGATCCGGCCGTCCTCGGCGATGTGCCAGCGGGGAGCGTCGCAGGCCGTCTGGGGATTTTGTCCATAATCGAAGAGCCGCACCACCACCTGCACGTGACCCTGGGGTTGCATATGGCCCCCCATCACTCCGAAGCTTAGCAGGGGCTGTCCATCCCGGGTGACAAAGCCGGGAATAATGGTGTGGTAGGGGCGTTTGCCGCCGCCGAGCGCGTTGGGATGGTCCTTCTCCAGGGTGAAGCCCCGGGCCCGGTTCTGCAGGCTGATGCCCGTGCCCGGCACCACCACGCCGGAGCCGAACCCGGTGAAATTGGACTGAATCATGGACACCATGCGGCCCTGGTGGTCGGCAGCGGTCAGGTAGACCGTGCCCGCCTCGGTGGGCAGCTGCCCGGCGGGGTCGGCGGCCCGGTCCATGCGGACGCTTGCGGCCTGACGGGCCAGGAAAGCGGGCCTCAAAAGATCTTCGGGGGCAACGCGCATCCATTGCGGATCGGCGATATGGCGGGCGGCCAGGGCCAAGCCGATTTTCATGGCCTCGATCTGCATGTGCAGGCTGTCGGCGGAATCCACCGGCAGGCTGGCCAGGTCGCAATGCGCCAGGACGCCCAACGCGATCAGCGCCGCCAGTCCCTGACCGTTGGGGGGGATTTCGTGCACCCGAACATCCCGGTAGACCACGGCCAAGGGTGTGACCCACTCGGATTGGTGACCGGCCAGATCATCCCGGTCGAGGGCGGCTCCGTGGGCGGCGGCATCGTCGGCGATCCTCCCGGCCAATGCGCCCCGGTAGAAGGATTCCCCCCGGGTAGCGGCAATTTCCTGGAGGCTATCGGCCATGTCCGGGCAGCGGAAAATATCGCCGGGTCCGGGCGCGCGCCCCTCCGGCAGAAAAGTGGCCGCAAAGGCGTCGAACGAGGCGTAGGTTGGGGCGGCCTCGGCCCAGCGCAGGGCTGTGATCGGGGAGACCGGGTATCCCCCCGCGGCGTAAGCCAGGGCCGGTCCGAAGAGCGCTTCGAAGGGCAGGTTCCCGAATCGCTCCGATAGCTTGACCCAGGCGTCCACCGCCCCCGGGACCGTGACCGTTTCCCAGCCGTTTTCGGGCATGGCCTCCAGGTGCTCAAAGCGCTCGGGCGACCATTGGGCCGGGGCGCGACCGGAACCGTTGATACCGGTCAGGGCGCGGCCGTCCCAGACCAGGGCAAAGGCGTCGCTGCCCAGCCCGTTGCTGGTGGGTTCCACCACGGTCAGGGCGATGGCCGTTGCCAGGGCGGCATCGACGGCGTTGCCCCCCTGTTGCAACATTCGCAGCCCGGCCTGGGCGGCCAGCGGCTGGGAGGTGGCCACCACGTTGCGGCCCAGGACCGGCATGCGCCGGGAGGAATAGGGGTAGTGCCAAAAGGGGTGGGGGGGTGCGTTCACACGAATCTCCAGGTAAGGTTGGAGCGAAGATCGGAGCCTCATGGACGATCAAAACCGAAGCCATAGCTGATCGACCCCAACAGAAAAAATAGAATACCGCATTCCCGTCTCAATGCAAGGATTTCTCTTTGGGTTCCTTTCGGCAAAAGGATTGCCATCTGCGGCGGCGGGAGATTCTTTTAACCCGCGGGCCCTCTCAAGCACCATTTCGTATGCTCCGCGGCGCGATTTCTGGGCAATGGTTGCCGTCGTGGGGGCCAAACAATGGTTTTCTCTTCCCCGTGGGAGAAAACGAATCCAGGCAAGGCGCTTGTCTCCCGCGTATCCTGCGCGTCGCCGACAGGCACGGTGTCCGCGGTCTTCTCCCGTCCGCATCGGCGATGCGCCGGGACCGGGGGGTGAAATCCGGACCGTTGCCGGGGGGGTGGTCATGGGCCCTCGGCTTCCGGCGCATTGGGGGGCCGCCGTATCTGGCGCGCAATTTGCGCGGCGTACTGCAGGTGCTCCGTCATGGCCCGAAAGGCGCCGGCATGGTCGCCGCGGCCGATGGCGGCCACGATGGCCGCATGCTGGTCCAGGAGTTGGTCGTAGATGGCCAGCTCATCGGAGGTGGCGGCATAAACCTTGGGCGTCACGCGTTCGATCCAGGAGGAAATGGTGGCCATGACATGCTCCAGAAAGCGGTTGTGGGAGGCGGATGCAATCAGAACGTGCAGGCGTACGTTCAGTGCATGATTGATGCGACCGGCGCCGCGGGCCCGGCGCATGTCTTCCAGGCAGGCTTCCATGGCCGCGATCTCCTCCGGCAGGGCATGGGCGGCGGCAGCCGAGGCGCCCCAGGTTTCCAGCACGGCCCGGATCTCCATCAGGTCTTCGATAAAGTCGTCTTTTTCGATAAGCTCCTGCAGAAAGTCGGTCAGGGGCGTTTCCGTGACCGAGCGCACAAAAGTGCCCTCCCCGTGCCGCTGGGCCACGAAACCCAGGCATTCCAGCTTGAGGATGGCCTCCCGGATCGATGAGCGGCTGACATTGAGCAGGGCCGTCAACTCACGTTCAGCCGGCAGACGGTCGCCTGGGCGCAACTGACCGGAGGTGATCAGGTTGCGGACTTGATCGAAGACCCGGTCGCTGACTTTTTTCTGGGCTATTTTTTCAAAGAGGTGATTCATCGTCTCTCGTTGGGCCTGGCGTTACCCTGCCGATACCGCGGCGGCCCTTCGCACCATGATCTTTTGCACGACGATCAGGGCGACCACCAGGGCGAAGCCGGCGGCGTGCAGGGCCGGCAGGGGCCAGATCAGCAGCACGGCGGCGGCCAGGTAAGCCAGCCGGATTCCCCAGTTCAAAGCCAAAATGTGAAAGCCCTCGAACATCACCGCGGCACAGAACAGACCCAGGAGGGCGGCCAGGGCGGTTTCCAGGACCTGCCAGAGGGGGCCTTCAAAGAGAATCGGGGTGTAGATGAAAAGCAGCGGGATAATGTAGAGGCCCTTGGCCAGCTTCCAGGATTCAAACCCGGTCTCCAGGGGCCGGCTGCCCGAAATGCCGGCTGCCGAATAGGCCGCCAGACACACCGGTGGCGTTACGTTGGCATCCTGGGAGTACCAGAAGATTAACATGTGGGCCGCGATCAGTGAGGTGCCCAGCATTTCCATGGAGGGGGCCGCCAGGACCGCCAGGACGATATAGGAGGCCGTCACCGGCAGTCCCATGCCCAGCACCAGAGAAGCCAGGGCCACCAGGATGATGGTAATGAACAGACTGCCGCCGGAAATGGTGGAGATCATGATGGAAAACTTGATGCCCGCGCCCACCATCAGAACCACCCCCACCACGATCCCCGAGCAGAGCAGGATGACACCGGTGGAGACCATGTTCTGGGACCCCTGGGCGAAAGCATCCAGGACGTCCCGGACTCCCATGCGGGTTTTTTTGTTGAACCAGCTGCAGACCACGATGGCCCCGATGCCCGCACAGGCTGCGAAGGTGGGGGTGAACCCGTAGATCAAGAGCCCCATGAGCACGCCGATGGGAATGAAGAAATGCCAGCCCTGCTTGAGGACGTCACCGATGGCCGGAATTTCGTCCTTGTCCAGGGTTCGCAAACCCTCTTTTTTCGCCCGCAGGTGCACGAAAAAGGCCACACTGACGAAATAGAGCAGGGCCGGGATGATGGCTACCCCGACAATGGTCAGGTAGGGTATCTGGGTCCACTGGCTCATGATAAAGGCCCCGGCCCCCATGATGGGGGGCATGAGCTGACCGCCCGTGGAGGCGGCGGCTTCGACCCCGCCGGCAAAGCGGGAGGAGAAACCGATCCGCTTCATCAGGGGAATCGTGATGGATCCGGTCCCGACCGTGTTGGCCACGGCACTGCCCGAGATGGAACCCATCAGACCGCTGGCGAAGACCGCCATCTTGGCCGGGCCGCCCACCATACGCCCCATGACGGCCACCGAGAGTTGGATGATGAATTCGCCGGCCCCGGATTTCAGCAGAAAGGCCGCGAACAGGACGAACAGAAAGACAAAGGTCGAGGATATCGTGGCAATCGTGCCGAAGATCCCGTCGGGGGCGAAATACATGCGATAGAGCATGCGCTCGGGGGTGACGCCCGGAAAATTCCACAACCCGCCCATATAGCGCCCGAACCAGAGGGCGTAGGCCAGAAAGAAGGCCGCAATGGAGGGGATGATGTAACCGGCCGTGCGCCGGGTGATTTCGATCATCAACACGATGGCGACGGCGGCAAATACCAGATCGATCGGAAGGGGAACTTCGTTGCGGGCGTGCAGGGCGTCCTCGAAGAGGACCAGATAGACACCGGTGGCCACGGCCAACAGGGCCAAGCCGTAATCGATGGGCAGGGTTTGCCTGGCCGCGCGCCGGGAGATGGGATAGATGATGAATCCCAGGAAGAGCACAAAGGCGAAGTGCAGGGCGTTGCGCTGGATTTCGGGCATGATGCCCACCGTATTGACCCACAGGTGGAAGATGGCCATGGCCACGCCGGCCCAGTAGATGATGCGGCTGTGGATACCCTCCAGCCGTCGCCGGGCAGCGAGGGACTCGCCACTGGTTTCCGTTTTGACGTCAGGGTCATTATCTTGGCGCATGCCTTCTATCCTCGGTGTTTGGATAAGCCCCCCATCGCCGGTGGAGGATAATGAACGTTATGCCCATGGGAACGTATGATTACTTCGGAATGATTCCTTTTCTCTTTCGGAATCGAAAAGGAACCCCAAGAAATCGCCCCTGTCTCGAGGTGCTTCGCACGACCCTGCGCGTCGCCGAAGCGGTCGGCACCCGGGGAAACGCGCCCGCCGCCGGTGGACGCAAACAGTCCGCGCGTTTTATGCCGTCCACGTCGTCGATGCCCGGTTCGAGACAATGGCCAAATTCAGCAGAACGCGAAGCGTTTCAGGTTCACGGGTCTCCCCCCCGGCCTTCAGCCGAGGGGAGCACATGATTCTTACTGGGG
>JASFFM010000316.1:0-5429 GCA_050124295.1 Desulfobacterales bacterium
ATGTTCATCACCTTGGCCGTGATGACGTCACCGACATTGTACATCCCAATCGGGGTCTTGATCTTCTCCTTGCTGATTTCGGAAACGTGGACCAGCCCCTCGATACCCTCTTCGAGTTCGATAAAGATCCCAAAGTCCGTCAGGTTCGTTATGGTGCCGGTAATCTCCTTGCCAACTTCATAGCGCTCAGCCACGGTTTTCCAAGGATCCTGCTGGAGCTGTTTGACGCCTAAGGAAAAGCGTTCGTTGTCTTTTTCGATGTCCAGCACGATGGCCTGCAGGACATCGCCTTTTTTATAAACTTCGGAAGGATGCTTGATCCGCTTGGTCCAGGAAATATCCGATATGTGCACCAAACCGTCGATGCCCTCATCGATCCCGATGAACAAACCAAAATCGGTGATATTTTTAATTTTTCCTTCAATGGTGGTTCCCACAGGATATTTCTCGGCAATGACATCCCAGGGGTTGGGTTTCACCTGTTTCATGCCCAGAGAGATCCGGCGACTGTCCGGTTTGATGTCAAGCACCACGGCCGCCACTTCCTCACTGACCGAAACGACCTTGGAAGGATGGCGGACCTTTCGTGTCCAGGACATTTCAGAAACGTGGATGAGGCCCTCGATCCCTTCCTCGAGTTCGACGAAGGCACCGTAATCCGTCAGGCTGACCACCCGGCCGGTGACTTGGGTCCCCACGGGATAACGCTCGGAGGCATGCGTCCAGGGATCTTCGCTAAGTTGCTTCATTCCGAGGGAGACACGCTCTTTTTCCAGATCGAGATTGAGAATTTTGACCGTAATCTCGTCTCCAATCGTGAACAGCTCGGAAGGATGCTTCACACGACCCCAGGAAATGTCCGTGATGTGCAACAGACCGTCAACCCCCCCCAGATCGACAAAAACACCGTATTCGGTGATATTTTTAACTGTCCCGGGGACAACTTTGCCTTCGTGAATAGACGCCAGAGTGGCCGCCCGTTTGGTTTCACGTTCTTTTTCAAGGATCACCCGGCGGGACAGAACGATATTGCTACGCTTGCGGTTGTACTTGAGTATTTTGAAATCGAAGCTTTTGCCGACCAGGTCATCCAAGTTGCGAATCGGACGTAAGTCTGCCTGGGATCCCGGAAGGAAAGCCTGCACGCCGATGTCCACGGAAAAACCGCCTTTGACCCGGGACTGGATCGTCCCCTCCATGGTCTCATCGGCATCGTAGACCCGCTTGATTTCCTCCCACACCTTGACATTGGCGGCTTTTTCCTTGGACAGAACCACGCGTTCCTCTTCGTCGTCCCACCATTCCACCATCACCTCAACTTCATCACCAATTTCAGCTTTAATTTCACCGGTGTCATCGCGAAATTCGTGAATCCGGATCTGACCTTCGGATTTGTAGCCGATGTCCACCAGAACGTGATCTTTATCGACCGATATAATGCGACCTTTGACGACCTCGCCTTCGGCAAAACGCTTGAAGCTTTCCTCATAAAGACTCATGAGTTCTTCCATGCTTTCGCCTTCGGTCGCCTCGGCGTCGTCGTTGGCCTGCTCAGCGGTGGAACCCGTTGGGTTGATGTCCTCGTTTTCGTTGTTTTCGACTAGATTTTCCATGTAAGAATGATTTCCCCCTTAGCCAATTTTTTTGCAACAACCAATTACGGTTGGCATAACCAAAGCTGTCTATCAGATCATATTACGAATTACAACATTAAACTTGGTAAATTTGCGTGCTTCCGCAAGGCCCTTAGTTTCCCCTGCGCATGTCGATTTCCGCTAGCATACGGTCCACAACGCCCCCCGGGGTGAGATCAGCGGAATCGATGATGATGGCATCGGCGGCGGCCTTCAACGGTGCCAGAGAACGGTTTTGATCGTTGTGGTCGCGCGTTTGCATGTCTTTGAAGACCGCGTCCAGGGTCTGGGCGTTACGGCCGGCAAGTTCGAGGTGCCGCCGACCGGCGCGGACCGCCAGGGGCGCATCCAGGAAAAATTTTATATCCGCATCGGGAAAAACAACCGTGCCCATGTCCCGGCCCTCAAATACGGCACCTTTCTCGCGGCCGAACTGGCGCTGTATGGCAAGTAAAAAACGGCGCACCACGGGACGGGCCGATACGGCGGACGCCAGCATGGAGATTTCCGGGGTTCGAATCTGGCGTTCGATATCCTCTTCGCCGTTATAGAGCCGGCAGCTGGCCCCTTCGCGGATAAAACGCAGTTGCAGTCTGCCGCAGACGGCTTTTAGGCCGGCATCGTCCTGCGCATCGACGCCCGCGCGGTGGGCCGCCAGGGCCACGCCGCGGTAAAGGGCGCCGGTATCGATATACCGATAGCCCAATCGATCGGCCAATTGGCGACTCACCGTGGTTTTTCCAGCCCCTGCCGGCCCATCGATCGTAATCACCATTTTCTGCATGGCCCTAATCCGTACACCCGCCGCAAGGTTCGCGCCGCCAGCGTTCACGGTCCATCGTCAGGCCTCCATAACGACACGCAAGGCATCGATAAAACGTTGATTTTCCTCCGGTGTCCCGACATTCACACGAATGTAGTGGGGAAATCCGTAGCCCTTCATCGAACGGACGATGACCCCCTGCCGCAGCATGTCCTCAAAAACCGTTTCGGCATCCCGTGCCACGTCGATCAGGAAAAAATTAGCTTGGGTCGGAAAACAGGGCAGGCCCAGATTGATCAGCGCCTCCTTCAGGAACGACAGGCCATTGTGGACCGTACGAAGGGTCCGGTCGACAAAGGCATGATCCTGCAGGGCCGCCCGAGCGCCGATCTGCGCCAGGGTATTGACATTGAAAGGCTGCCGGATCCGATTCAGGTATTCGGCCAATTCCGGGGGCATGACCCCATACCCCACCCGTAAACCGGCCAGACCATAAAGCTTGGAAAACGTGCGCAGGGTCACGATCGGGCACCTGCTTCCGCGATAGGTCATGCTCTGCAGGCATTTGGGGTCGCGAACGAATTCGATATAGGCCTCATCCACCACCACCACCACATCCGCAGGCAGTGTGGAAATGAAATGATCGAAATCGTCAGCGGATATAATCGTACCGGTGGGATTGTTGGGATTGCACAAAAACACCATGCGGGTGTCGTCTGTCAAGGCGCGGCGCATGGCCTCGAGATCAATTGCCAGGGATTGCAGGGGAACGAATACGGGTACCGCGGCAACCGATTTTACGGCAATCTCGTACATCAAAAAGGAGGGCCGCGGCATGATCACGCGCTCACCGGGACGCAGAAGCGTATTGACCAGCAGGGCGATGATATCGTCGGAGCCGTTGCCCATGACAATGGCCTCCGCCGGGCAATCGAGATGACGCGCCAGATCCTGAACGAGGGCATGCCCGGAACCGTCGGGATAACGGTGCAAACCAGCGATAGCATGCTTGATGGCCGCCATCGCCCTTGGGGACGGACCCAGTGGGTTTTCGTTGGAAGCCAACTTGACCGAGCGTGCAATCCCCAGTTCGCGCTCCAGTTCCTCGATGGGCTTTCCCGGTACGTAAGGCTTGATGTCCTTGATGCTCTCGGGCACACGGATGGTCATAAGGGTTCTTCTCTTGGCATCCTGAAATTGGGCAAAGCCGATCTGAATAAGGGAATTCTGGTTCCCGCTCGGGGAGTCCGCACCTTCCAAACCGAGCATCCACGGCCTTCCTTGGCGGATCTGAAACATGCGGTCAACCCAAAGGGGGCCAGGCGTGTTGATTGGATGGCGTCTATCCGCCTTGGGCCGCCGCAACCCCCCGGTCCATGGCGTCCATGTTCAAAGGAATGAGTTTGGCCTTGCGGGCGAATTCCTGCTTGACGGATTCCCGCAGATCGTCGAGCGGCAAAATTCCGCTGCGGGCCACGAAGGCCGCCAAGGCAACGATATTGGCCGACCGCACGCTGCCGGCCTCGATGGCCATCGCGTTGACCGGTACGGCAATTTCATCCACGTCGTCTCGTTGCGAACGGATGGGAATCAGCGAGCTGTTAATCAAAATGACACCACCCGGCTTGACCACCGGGGCGAATTTTTCCAACGAGGGGCGGTTCATGGCAACCAGGTGCTGAGGATTTTTAACGATCGGCGAGCCGATCGGACGGTCACTGATGATCACCATGCAGTAGGCCGTACCGCCTCGCATCTCCGGACCATAGGAGGGGATCCAGACCACCTCGAACCCGGCTTCCATGGCGGTGTGAGCGAGAATCTTGGCACTCAGCAGGATCCCTTGGCCACCGAACCCGGCAAACATGACCTCACTTTGCATTAGGCCTCCTCGCACGCGGCAGGTGTTTTGTAATCACCCAGCTGGTAGTAGGGAAGCAGCGTTTTTTCGGTCCATGCGATGGCATCCAGGGGTGTCATGCCCCAGTTGGTGGGACACGTGCTGACCACCTCCACAAAGCTGAAGCAACGCCCTTCCATCTGGTAGGCAAAGGCCTTATGAATGGCCTTCTTGGCCCGGTTGATATATTTCGGCTTGATCACCGCCTGCCGGGTAATGTAAGCGGGCGTCTGCAGGGCGGCCAACAGTTCGGCCACCTTTATGGGCATGCCCACATCCTGGATATTGCGCCCGAAAGGCGAGGTCGTGGTCCGCTGGTCCGGCATGGTGGTTGGGGCCATCTGCCCGCCGGTCATGCCGTAAACGGCATTGTTGACGAATATCGTGGTGAACTTCTCGCCGCGATTGGCGGCATGAATGATCTCGCCCATCCCGATGCTGGCCAAATCGCCATCACCCTGGTAAGTGAAGACCATCAGGTCGGGCCGCACCCGTTTGATTCCGGTCGCCATGGCTGGGGCACGTCCGTGAGCCGCCTCCTGGAAATCGACATTGAAATAATTATAGGCCAAAACGGCGCAGCCCACCGGGGCAACGCCGACCGTGCGTCCGCGAATGCCCAAATCGTCGATGACTTCCGCCACCAGGCGATGGATCACACCGTGCGTGCAACCGGGGCAGTAGTGCGTGGCCTGATCTCGCAGTGCTTTCGGCCGCGTGAATGTTTTTCCCATGGGTAAGACTCCTCGATCAGCAATTCCCAAATTTTACGGACGCCGTTGCTTGTCCGGCCTCAGCGCTTCACCATCTCGCGAACAACATCCATGACCTCTTCCGGTGTGGGCACCTCCCCACCGCATTTGCCATACCACTCCACGGGGCATAGGCCCCGGATGCTGCGCTCGACATCTTCCACCATCTGCCCCATGCTCATTTCGATACTGATGGCCACCTGGCAACCCTGTTTACGGGCAGCGTCTCGAATGGCCGCCTCCGGAAACGGAAAGAGGGTCTGGGGCCGGATCATGGCAACCTCCAGTCCCTGCTCCTTGAGGACGTCAATCGCCGTGCGGCAAACCCGGCTCATGGTCCCGTAGCTTACGATCAAGGCACGGTAATCGCCATCCATATT
>JASFFM010000317.1:0-5387 GCA_050124295.1 Desulfobacterales bacterium
TTTCCAACGCCGCCTCGACCGCTATGCCGGTGCCCTCATTTGCCGCCTGCTCTCCTGGGTCGATCACCTGCGCCGGCCGGCGCCGACCCCGGCCACGCCGCGCAAGATTCTGGTGATCCTGATCTCGGAGATGGGCAGCCTGGTGCTGGCCTACCCCATGTTCCGGCGCCTTCAAGAAACCTATCCCCAAGCCGAGCTTTACGCCCTGATGTTCGCCAAGAATCGCGAAGTCTTGGATATCATGGGCCTCATGCCTGCTGAAAACGTACTGACCATTCGGGATACCCGTCTCTTCGCCTTTGTGGCCGATATCATCAGCGTGCTGCGCACCATCCGGCGGCAGAACATCGATGTGGTCCTCGACTGCGAGCTTTTCTCGCGCATCAGCAGTATCTTTTCGTTTCTCAGCGGGGCGCCCGTGCGGGTGGGCTTTCACCCCCACACCCAGGAGGGCCTCTACCGGGGCAGCTTTATCAACCGGCCGGTGATGTACAATCCCTACAATCATATCGGCAAACAGTTTCTGACCCTGGCGGCGGCCATCGATTCAACCGCCGTGCCGACCTCCAAGATGGCGGTCGATTTCAAGGATCTGGCTCCCCCGAAGCTTACCTTCGCGGTGTCTGAAATCGATGGTATCAGACAACGGCTGCGGAGGGATTTCCCGGGGGTGGTCGAAAAACCACTCGTGTTGATGTACCCTGGCGGGGGCATTCTGCCCATTCGCGCCTGGCCGCTGGAGAATTTCGCCTGGCTCGCCCGGCAGCTGGCCGATGAGGGCTGCGCCGTGGGTATCGTCGGCCTGGCGGGCGACCAACGACTGGCCCGGCGCATTCAGGAAAATATTCAGGAAGGCACCTGCATCGATCTGACCGGTTATACCCGCTCGCTGCGGGAGTTGATGCTGATGTTCCAGTTTGCGGCCCTGTTGATCACCAACGACGGCGGCCCCGGGCAGTTTGCCGCCATGACACCCATGCCCACGATCATCTTTTATGGTCCGGAAACCCCCGTGCTTTACGGCCCCGTGGATGAAAAAGCGCATGTCTTCTTCGATCCCCTGCCCTGCACACCCTGCCTGTCGGCCTATAACCATCGTAAATCACCCTGCGACGGGGACAATAAGTGCCTTAAACATATCGCGCGGGAACGTGTGCTGAACAAGGCTCAGGAAATGCTTGAGCGCGGACCGACGGCCTGAAAGGCGATTTTTCAACCGAGATCGAACCCCAGAGAGACCATCGACCTAAGATTGATCAGGAGATAATCTATGACGACGCCAACCCAGTCTCTTCCCAGCTTCATGGCCTGGCAGGAGCTGACCTCGCTGGTGGGCTCCATCCGAACACGCTCGCTTGTTGCGCGCCCAAGGACGCTTGACCAGTGCCGCGAGGTCCTGGCTTACTGCACGCGGCACAAGATGACGGTTTGCGCGCGCGGGGCCGGGCGCGGCTATGGGGACATCGCCCTCAACGACGGTCAGGCCCTTTTGGATATGAGCGGCATGGACCGGATCCTCGATTTCGATGAAGACAAGGCTCAAATTACCGTGGAGGCCGGCACGCGCCTGATCGACATCTACCAGATGGTGCATCACAAGCTGCTCATGCTGCCCGGCAGTCCCACCGAATCCCACTCCAGTGTGGCCGGCGCCATCTGTGCCAACGTCAACGGCAAGGACGCCTGGCGTCACGGCAGCATTGCCCACCAGGTGGTGCGCATGCGCCTCCTGCGGGCCGACGGCGAACTGCTCGTCATCGATCGCGACCACGCGCTCTTCAACGCCGTGGTGGGCGGGCTGGGCCTGCTGGGGATCATTGTGGAGGCCACCCTGCAGCTCCAGCCGATCCCCTCGCCGTATGTGGAGATCAACCGCATCCCGACCCCCAACGTGGACGCCCTGCTGACGACCATGGCCCGGGTGGAGCAAACCCACGATGCCGCCGTGGTGTGGGTGGACGCCTACGCCCGTGGGGCCCAGGTGGGACGCTCGGTCATCCATGCCGCCCGCTGGGTTGCGAAGCGGCAAAGCGCACCACGGCGCCGCGCCATTCTCGCGGCGGGCTACAAGCGCCTGGACGAGCACCGTCGCTTCGGCCTCGCCCTGCACGAAAAATTCGGGCCTGTGCTCTCGCTGATGCTGCATATTCAGCGCCCCCTGGTGCATTTTTTCAACAAGCTCTACTACCTCATGGGGGAGGTGCTCTACCGGATGGATCATTTCTCCAATGAGGAGCTTTTTCTGCGGTTCGGCTTCGAGGCCAGCTTCACCGTGCCGCCGGCCCATCTGGTGTGCGGCCCGCGCGGATATACGGTCCAGCTGACCTTTCCGCGATCCCGGGCCCGGGAGGCGATCATCGAGCTGATGGGCATCTGTCGGTCATCGCCCAGCCCGCCGGTGACCACCATCCTGCGGGCGCATAAAAAAGACGACTGCCTGATTTCTTTCTCCGAGGACGGCTACAGCCTGAATTTTGAATTTCACCCCAAGGCCCGCAACGAGGCGGCCAGCCGCGCGGCGGTCGACCGGCTGATCGACGCCACCGTGCGCTATGGCGGCAAGGTGCATCTGGCCAAAGACCAGGTCCTGCGACCGGAGCAGTTCTACCGCGTCTTCCCGCGCTACCAGGAACTCCTGGACATCAAACGGCAGCTCGACCCGCAGGGTCTCTTCACCTCCGATCTGGCACGGCGCATCGGGATTGATCCCGCCCTAAACAAACCCACGGCGTCCGAACGGCCGCAGGCCATCTTGGATGCCTAGATCAACGGCGCGGGAAGAACGTACCCCTTTAGCAAACGATGAAAGCGTCTCCAAAATGCAACCACGATGGCTGACCAATCAAAAGATGATTGCCATTTTGCTTCTGTTTGTGGGCTTTTTACTGTTTTTTTATAAAGTTGGCGATCGCGATCTATGGGCCCCGGACGAAGACGAATATGCCCAGATGAGCCGGGAGATGATTCGCTATAACAACTGGGCCTATCCTACGGTTAACGGCGAACCCTGGGCCGTCAAACCGGCGCTCTATAATTGGCTTACCGGTTTGATTTCGCTGCCCTATGGTGATGTGGATGAGTTTCGTGCCCGCATTTTTTCAGCCCTGGCGGCCCTGGGGACCTTTTTGCTGGTTTTTTACCTGGGACAGCGCATGTTTTCCACCATGGCCGGGCTTCTGGCCGCCAGCGTCCTGGGCACCAGCATCCTCTTTCTGCAGTATGCCCGTTGGGCCCAGACCAATATGCTCTCCACCTTTTTCGCCACCCTGGCGATCTATTGCTTTTATCGAGGCTACACGGATCCGCCCAAACGGTCGCCCTCCTATCTGATGATGTATGTGGCCGTCGCTTTGGGGGTCTTAACCATGGGGCCGGTCAATCTGATCATGCCGGGGCTGGTGGTGTTCATCTACCTGGTCGTGGCCAAGGACCTGAGGCATATCATGGCGCTGAAAATCGTCTGGGGGGTTTTAATCGTTTCCATCTTGGCGGCGCCCTGGTACGTGATGGTCAGCTCAGGGGACGGCTATGCTTCCGAGTTGTTGGTCAAAACCAATTGGACGCGCTTTTTCAATGCCTGGACCCACAAGCGTCCTTTTTACTATTATTTCATCGGGCTCCCATGGGCCTTTCTGCCCTGGTCCCTGTTTCTGCCCGGGGCGGTGCACCTGGCTTTCAGCAAACGCTCCCAGGCGCATCGCCGGGCACTGCAATTTTTACTCGTGTGGGTCTTCAGCCTGTTGATCTTTTTTTCGATCGCGCAGACCAAGCGACACCAGTATATCCTGATCATCTACCCGGCCCTGGCGCTGCTCGTAGGGTATCTGGGTGAGATGGCCATTCGCCACTGGCCATCGTCCTACTACCGCAAGGCGGTCGCCATCCCGGCCTTTATTTTGGCGGTGCTTCTGGCCCTGGCGGCGCTTGCCCTGCCGATCGGCGCTGGTGTCTACTTGAAATCGTGGCTGGGGGCCATCCTCGGCGTGAGTGTGATCATGGGTACTTGCGCCGTGCTGCTGGGGGTTGCCTGGCGTCGCCGCCAGGTAAAGCGAATGCTGTTTCTGCCCGCTCTTATGGTGTTGCTGCTGACGGTGTACAGTGTGCACATACTGATCCCCAAAATGGAGTTCTACAAATCGCCACGGCCTTTTTGCGAGGAGGTCAAAGCCCATCTGGAAAAGGGCGCGCAGTGGGCCATGTACAGGTTTTACCGCGCCGCCTATGTCTATTACACGGATAGCTTCGCCAAAGTATTGGAAGACGACGAGGCCCTGCAAGCCTATCTGGCGCAACCAACCCTCGCCTTGGTGGTCATGAAAGAAAGCCACTACAACATGATCAAAAAGACCCTCGAGGGTAAGGCTTTCCTGGTAACCAGGCGTCAGATCGGTCACCGTCCCATGGTTTTACTCGCCAACCAGCAAATTCGTCCCCAGCCCGAGGCCTAAGGCCTGCTGGAAAAATCCGCCGCTGCCGTCGGGGGGCGACGTTCCAACCAACCGTGCGCGGCGCCCGAAACCGCAAACTTGCGGCGTGGAGGAGGTTGAACAATGTTTTTTGGAAAAAAGGGCAAAGAGGGCTCGAGCCCACTCAGAAAAGTGAAGATCGTACTGGCAATCATCGTGCTGGCGGGGATGGGGTTGTTCTTGTTCTACAATTTGCCCCGCACCGCGGTGGTCCAGATCAGCGGCACCGATGTCAAACGGGTCGATCAGAAGAGCGGCAAGGCGGTGGACGATAAGCGCTTGCAGGATCAAGGCCGGGGCGGGCGCAACACCATTGATGTCCGTTACATCAACTCGCTTACCCGAAAGGGCAAAACCCTGGTATTCCGCAATGAGGATACCGGCTGGGGCTGGCCGCCCTATTTTAAATTCAACAGCGCCGACTTGACGGCCCAGGCCCAGGCCTATGCCTCCGCGCCGGAAAAACCCTGGGTGCTGGTCAAATATTACGGCTGGCGCATTCAAATTTTTTCGATGTTTCCCAATGCCGTCCGTCTGCGCACCGTAAGCAAAGACTATCAACATTTCCCGCTGTTCAATATCGTCTTCATCGTCCTGCTGCTGGTCGCTGTTTTCGTGATTCGCCGCAAGATAAAGGGATGGCTCAAGCGGCGTCGGCCGGAAAAGCCTTGATCGGGGTCCGGGGGATCACTCCCCCGGCGCGGGACCGGCGGGCAAGACGGCGTGCCCGGACGATGGGCTGAAAACAACAAACCCCGGCCGCTGGGCCGGGGTCGGGTGATGGGATCGGTGGTGCTGCGATGGATGGAATTATACGCTTTTATCTTCCTTCTGATCGTCTTCGATTTTATCCGGCGTCTTGGCCTGATCGTCGGCGGTCGCCGATTTAAAGCTTTTGATGGCTTTGCCCATACCTGCGCC
>JASFFM010000318.1:0-5320 GCA_050124295.1 Desulfobacterales bacterium
GATTTATAAATGCCATCTAAAGAGGGCCATGCCGGCAATGTGAAAATAACTACGACAGGCAAATAGAGGATGCCCAGAACAATCCAGAGCCTTTGCCATCCATTCAGTCTATTCGCCACTGGGACCTCTTATGTAAGGACTTTGCTTTGGGTGCTTGATGTGGGGGAGTGGTAGGAAATTGGGTAGCACTCTATGACAATTTTGTCAAAAAGTTGTTGACATATGCTCAAATTATCCACATTATCCACAAACGATGGTCACATTCAAAACCAGCGACTGAAAAAAGAATAATGATTGCTGGAAGTTAGGAAAATCGGGTGGAGAACTCCTAGAATCCCTTCATCTCCACCAATATCGATCATCCTTAGGCCGATTCCCTCGGAATGGGCCTTTTTTGATGGCCAAACCACGAAAGGTCCATCAGGCGTCCCGGCCCAGAGGCCAATCACAGCTTGCGATTTAGGGCGACTTTGGCCATAGTGGCAAGTTAGGCAGGGTATCTAGACTTTCGCAACGGGGTGCACCATGGGTATCAAAGCGGATTTTGCAGAGGCCGAGCAAATCATCTGCCGGTTGAGTAAGGCCGATCATCGGCGTCTGCGCAGGATCTGTCAGGATATCCAGGTCGCGGAGACCAACCTGTTGAACCACGCCGCGCCGGCCATGGAGCGCTGCATACGGTCCTGCGAAGGGCTTTGCTGCCGCAATATCCAACTGGAAGCCATTATCGGGGTCTGGGACCTGGTCTATATTCTGACGGTCGCTAGCGAATGCCGCGATGAAATGGCCGCCTGCCTGGAGAAGGAAAAACCCTTCTTCGCTGCGGATTGTATCTTCCTTGAAAATGGCATCGGGCCATGCCTTTTGCCTTCGGCGGCCCGGGCGGAGGTTTGCCTGACAACCTTTTGCAGTCCAACGGATGCCATCGCGGGCGAAATCCGGCAGGTCAAGCGAAAATTTTACCAGCTGGGCTGGTTTATCGCCCTGCGCAAGCCGCGCATGGCGTTTGATACGCTGTGGCGTCGGTTGAAGCTGACGCACCAGGCGAGACCCTGAAATGGACCCACCGATCCGAGGCGCCGACCGTCCCAAAAATGGTTTGGACGACGGCTTGAAGATTTGCCCGGTTGAGGCTACACCGACCCCCATCCTCCGATCGCGGTCGAGGGTCAGGCGCATGAAGACCAAAAAGCGATGCCGCTATTGGATATTTTGATTTCAGATCCATGGTCATCGGAGGCCGGATGGGACCTCGAGATGGCCTCGTTGGGATAAACACGGTCACGCTGCCAAAGCAGGAGGATAAGCATGTCGCGCTTCGATCAAACCGCCCGTATCTGGCCCTTGCTGGTGATGTCGGCCGGCAACCGTCAAATCATGAATTATGACCTCTTGGCCCGGCTGATTGGCACCACTGAGTCCGATCTCGGACGGCTGCTCGAGCCGATCCAATCCCATTGCATCCTGAAAGGCCTGCCACCCTTGACCAGTATCCTGGTCAGCGTGCGGACCGGCAAACCGGGCGAGGGGTTTATCGCTGCGGAAAACCTGCCCCAGGCCCAGGCTGATACCTTTCTTTTCGACTGGCTGGCCGTCCCGGTTCCTTCCCGGGAAGATTTCCAGGATGCAGTCCAGAAACTGCCCAGCTGCGGGCTTTCCTTGGCCGCCCTGATGCGGCAAAACGGCGGCAAGGAATACGCCTGAGAGCCGATTTGATCTGTGAAACGGCCATCGCGCCAAATCGGGTGTTGCCGGTCTCGCATGCCCCCTCCACGCGGCGGTGGTTCGCCACCTGCTTCTATTCCAGCCAAGCGATGGCTTCTTCTGATCCCGCCGTATCCGGCCCTTCCCTGCGGCCGGCGGGTCGGGGTAACAACCCAATCGGGGCAGACCTTAACGCACCTCGACAACATTGGCGATCCGGCGGATCGTGGTTTGAATGTAAGTCTGATCATCGATGCGCAGCTCGATCGCCTGGGAAGGGCACGCCGTGAGGCACCTCCCGCAGCCCCGGCATTGATCACCGATGCGGGCCCGGCCATTTTCCAATCGAATGGCATTCACAAAGCAAATATCCCGCGTACAACTTCCGCAGCCCACACACTTTTCGCTAATGTGCACGGAAATACCGGGCATGCGGGTCAACTTGCCATTGATCAGGGGTGATAATTCCGGCAAAATTTTCCATAGACAGCAGCAGGGGCAGCAATTGCAGACCGTCAACAGCCGGTCTGCGGGGCCCACATTGAGCCAGACGCTGTCCAGCTTGTTGCGGCCCATCAGGTGCACCAGGCCCTCCTCACGGCAGCGCAGGGCGTGGTCCATGGCTTCCGTCGGGGTGACCCGCCGGCCGAATTTGGGGTTGATGGCGCGGGCAGCGTCGCCCATGAACAGACAGCCCAGATCACGCGGATAGGACTGGCAGCGGGAGGCATCCCGGCAGATGCAGAAATCCATCACCCAATGATAGCGCGCCTGGTGGATGAAATGCGCCAGCACCTGGGAAGGAACCGCCAGGTCGTCCCGCGCGTGGAGGCGGCGATGGACCGGGATCGCCGTGTCCCGGGGCAGGATCAGGATGTCGTCGCCCTCGAAGAGCAGACGGTCGATCACACGGCCGATGACCGGGCGATGGGTCAGGCGGGCCAGCGTGAATCGCCGGGCAAAGGTTCGGCGGATCAGGGTTTTAATCCCATAGGGGCTGGCCATACCGGTCTCCGGCCGTTCAAATGGGTGCTGGCGGTAGCGCGAGGATTGCCTGCTTGCGGTAAACGGGTGCAGCGTTTACGGCGCTATCATGCCAAGGCCCGAGCATACATGTCAATGCTGCCGGCACTGCTTCCAAGGGGTGGGTCCTCAGGAGGGATGGGGTGCGCCCGACATCAAACCTTTCTCAACGGCCGCCAGCTTCGGGGGCGGTATCGCGCTTCTCATCAGCCTCACCAGCGATCTGTATGGAACGCCTTGCCCCGGCGGCGGTTCAGGCGGCCGCATGGTCGGACGCTCGCGGGTGTGCTGATCATGACTGTGCCGGTGCTTGGCCCAGCGCCACGATCCAATTCCCGCCGGTGCCCATCAGCGCGGCACAACCATTCGCGGACGTCATTTCCAACCCCATCGAAGGCCCGCTTGCCGGGCTGGCCGCGCAGGGGCCTTGCGCGTCTGAAGGCTGGATACCCATCCATCAACGAAGCGGCCCCCCGGTTTCATTTCACGTGCGTTGCCGTTGGAGGCGATCGGCGGTTTGGCAATGCGGTCAGAATGTCAAAAAAATTCCTAAAAACCTAATGTTAAGATGCCATTGGCCGATAACAGGAATAACCTTTCCAAGCGTTTGCCATGGCAGCGGGCCTTTTTACCGATCTCATTTTGCCCGCGTTCGTCAGGACGGTCTGCCACAGGCCAGGCCGACAAGCAACCAAGGAGATCACCTCATGATCACCGGTTTGAGCAGCGCCCTATCATCCATCCAGGCCCATCATCGTAAGATGAACGTACATGCCAACAATACCGCCAACGTCAACACCAACGGTTTCAAGCGGGATCAGGCCGTCATCGAAGAGGCCGGCCCGGGCGAGGTGCGGGTTAATGTGCGCAAGGATATGTCTTCCGCACCGCTGGATCCTTGGGCCCCGGACAGCCCTGATTTTGAAAAGGAATTGTCCAATGTCGATCTGGCCGACGAGATGACCGGCATGATTTCCACCGAAATAGGGTACAAAGCCAATCTCACGACCATCCGGACCCGTGATGAAATGATCGGAACCCTCCTGGACACCCTGGCCTGAAGCAGCTAACCTTTTGGACAGGGCTTGCGACGTGCCTTCCTGCCTGGCCCCATCGCGCTTTGTTTGACCATCACAGACTTAATCGGTTGGCCATCACGACGGGGGCCTTTTTTGGGCTTTGCCTGACCCGCCTGGCACCAACCGGCAACCCTATACCCTTCGCCGTCCTCCGGAAGCGCCGTTGCACACCAGGGGGACGCTACCGGAGCATCTGCCCCGCATTGCAAACCCACTTTGCGGGTGGTATCCTGAAAAACTAATCCAGCAGTGCCTTGGCATGCGTAACGGTGGGCCTCTCCTTCCCGAAGGCGAGGGGGCACCCCATGCGCAACCACCCCCGCCGTAAATCCAACCTTCAGGAGGCAAGCGCATGATATCACCCCTTCGATCCTGCCTTCTTCTGGCGACGGTATTGTGGCCGGCAACCGCGATGGCCGCCTACAGCCTGAATGATTTTGCCTATGGTTTGCGTCTTGCGGCGCCCGCCAAAAACAGCCTGGTCAGGGTGGTCCTGCCGGATACCGTCTACCGCCACCTTGCCGGATCCGAGGGGGGCGACATCCGCGTTTTCCGTCTGGACGGGCAGATGGTGGCCCACCTCCTTCACAGCAAGAGGATCGAAGAGGAGATTTCCAACTTCAGGCGCCTGCCCTTTGAAGCGCTCGACCGCTCGCCGACCGGCGCCGGATCTGATCGGCCGAACCAGCCCAAAATCTCTGAAGGGGACCGCCAACCGGCTTCCAACGGGGCTGGGGAAAAAAGTGTGTCGGCCCCGGCTTATTTGATCGACATCCGTCAACTAAACGAAAATTTGCAGGCCTTGCAGCTGAGCTGGCGCAGACACCGACCGGAGGTACTGGTCAAGGCGCGCCTGGAAGGCAGCAATGATCGGATGCGCTGGTACCCGATCCTCGATTCTTTTGCGCTGGCGGATATTCGCTACGGGGAACAGCGTTTGCAAAAGCGGGCGATCCGGCTTCCAATGGATCGGTCTGGGATCGCATTCATGAAGCTTACCTTGCTGAACGGTGGCGCGGCGATCACGGTCGAGAGGATCGAGGGGCTCACGGTGCCATCCGGTCAACCGCCTGAGCGCCGCTGGATTCGGGCGGCCTATCGATCCGATGCGGTAACCCCGGGCAGTATGCAGTTCGACAGCGGGGGCCTGTTTCCCGTGGACCGGATCGATCTCAAGTTTTCCCAGGGGGACGGTCTGGTGACTGGAACCGTCCATTCCCGACCTTCCGAGCAGGCAATCTGGCAGATTCGCTATCAGGGGGTTTTCTACCATTTGAGCAGGGCGGATGCGATCCTGCACAACGATCCCGTCATGCTGCCGGGCAACAGAGACCGCTATTGGAAGCTGGATATCGACAACCCGCGAAGTGACCTGGGGCACAGTGTCCCCCGATTAATGCTGGGGGGCCGGCCGGACCTGCTCTTTTTTGTGACCCAGGGGGCGGGCGCCTACATCTTGGCCTACGGCAGTCGACGGGTTCCCCCGCGGGCCCCTCCGCCTGAACTCGTGCGGC
>JASFFM010000319.1:0-5317 GCA_050124295.1 Desulfobacterales bacterium
TGCGACCTTCGAAGCGACCCGGGTGCATCAGTTTGTGGCCTCCTTTGCCGATGCGGTCCGCCTTCTTCCCGCCGGGGTGAATCTTTCCCGGAGTGATCTCGTGCTGCCGCAAAGGACAGAGGAGGCGCGGTTTGAGGCCGAAATGCATCGTATACAGGCAGACCTAGCCCAATGGCTTGCCGCCAAGGGCATGCAAGATTATCTCGCCATGGAGTTTTCCCAGGATGGTTTGACGTTGCGATTTGCCGACAGTCTGCTTTTTCAGACCGGCTCGGCGGCGCTCTCGGTGAAAATACTGCCGCTGCTCGACAGGATCGGAGAAAGCATCCACCAAACCAGGTATGCCGTAAGAATCGAAGGGCATACCGACAATGTGCCGATTCGAACCCGCCGGTATCCGTCCAACTGGGAGTTGTCCACGGCGCGGGCGGTCAACGTTTTACGCTATCTAATCAAGCATCGGGATGTACCGGCCCATCGATTGACAGCGGTGGGGTGTAGTGCCTATCGGCCCCTGACCACCAACGATAATTGGCGGAATCGGTCCCAAAACAGGCGTGTGGAAATTATATTTCATCGTGGAGAATGAGGGTATGCGTCAGTTTCAGCATCACAGAACGAACGACGGCCTGGATATGCCTTCTAACGGCTGGCTTTGTACCTTCAACGATATGATGACCCTTCTGCTGGTTTTTTTTGTACTGCTTTTCAGTATGGGGACCATTGACGGACCGATGTTGCAAGAATTTCAAAAGGCCTTGCAGAGCGGGCTGGGTGTTTTGGAGGCAGGCTATCCGGCGGCTACCGATGCTCCCCGTCAGCATTCACGCCCATCGTCCGATGGGCGGCAGAGCCCAGACGATCAGACCATGAAGAAAATGGTGGCCCGGATGGCGGAGCGCATCAATCAAGGGGCGCAGATTCCCCTTGTCAAGGTCGGCGGTCAAGGGCAGATCATGATGGATAACAATCTGTTGTTTGCGTTCGGCAAAGCGGATCTCAATCCGGCGGGTGAATCGCTTCTCCGGCGACTGGCCGACGAATTTCGTCAAATTCCGCATCTTATTCGTATCGAAGGCCACACCGATAATATACCGATCCGGACGGTCGAATTTCCCTCCAACTGGGAACTTTCCACCGCTCGGGCAGTGCGTGTCGTCAAATATCTCATCAACCATGGCCGTATCGCACCCGCAAGGCTTATGGCCGCCGGGTACGCCGCGTCCAAGCCGTTGCAGCCCAATACCTCACCGTCCCATCGAGCCGCAAATCGGCGGGTTGAAATTGTTCTGCTGAAAGGGAAGGCAAATGAGTAAAAAGGCAATCATTATTTTTTCGTCCGTCGCACTCTTGTTCATGGCTTTGGTGGGCGGCGGTTTCTTCATGATGTGGACGAAGATCGCCTCCCTCTTGCCCGAAGAAGAAATTGTGGAGGAAGTCATCGAGGAAGAGGAAGAAGTCGAGACCATCGGCGAGATGTTTCCGCTCGACACCTTCGTGGTGAACCTTGCCGACGCCAGCGGCAAGCGCTATCTGCGGGCAACGATGCAGCTGGAGCTGACCCCTGAAGAATCGGTGGCGAACTTCGAGCAGCGCCTGCCTCAGATTCGTGACGTCGTGCTAACGATTCTGCCCACCAAACAATTCGATGAGATTCGCACGGTGGACGGTAAAACCGCTCTGCGAACGGAAATCATAGACCAATTGAACGAGTTGCTCAACGGTGAAAGTGTGGCCAACATTTATTTTACGGAATTCGTCATCCAGTAGCAGGACACCCAATTATGGCAGACAACGTACTATCTCAGGACGAAATCGATGCCTTATTGTCCGCTATGGACAGCGGCGAAGTCGATCTATCGACCAAAAACGAGCCGCCCGAGGCTAAGGCCGAAAATTATGACATCACTTCCCAGAATATTATGCTGCGGGATCAGTTTTCGGCTCTGGAAGAGGTCTATGATAAGTTTTCCGGTCTGCTGCAAGGATCCCTCTCGGGCCTCCTTCAGCAATCGTTCGAAGTGCAATTCGTTTCGACGGAAATGGTCAAATATGGTGATTTTATTCAGGCCTTCACCAACCCCACCAGCTTCAATATATTCAGCATGGAACCACTGGTCGGTTCCGCACTTCTGGCCATTGAACCAGGACTCGTCTTCTCAATGATTGACTGCATGTTCGGCGGCAAGGGAACCCCTCTTGAACAGCGACGTGAGTTTACCCCAATTGAAATCGGGATGATTAAACGTTTGAGTCGCGAATTGCTGGCGGACTTCGAACGTGCCTGGCAGGCTGTCTTTGCCATCAAGATCACTGCCAAAAAACAGGAAACCAAACCCGAATTTGTACATCTGGTCAGCCCTGACGAACTGATGATCGTGATCGTATTTTCGATAAGGGGGGAAGAGTTCTCGGGTAATTTTCATCTCTGCCTATCCTATCGCATGCTGGAACCGATTAAAGACAAACTATCTTCCCGTTATCTGCGCGCCAAGGATTCGGAAGCGTCCTTTAGCGACCGTATCCAAAAAAGCCTAGAAGAAACCGAGGTCAATGTGATTGCCGAGTTGGGTCACACATCGCATACCTTTGGGGATCTTCTGGCATTGCAGGTTGACGATATCTTTACCTTGAATACCGGCCCGCATGACCCCATCACCGTCAACATTGAGTGTGTACCCAAATACAAAGGCTATCCTGGCATCATCAACGGCAATCGGGCCGTTGAAATCACCGCCACCATTTCGCCCAAGGAGGCTGCTGAAGAGCTATGATCAATCCATCGCGAGATTCTAAAAACGTCACCCTGAAGGACGTATCGGCAGATGCGCCCGGCGTCTCCGGTGCGGCCGTCGGCAAGGACAATGGTTACCAGTTCTCGCCGCTGCAAGACAAGGATAGCGCCGCCAAGACGAATAACCTGAGCTTTATTCTCGATATTCCCCTCGAGGTCACGGTTCAGTTGGGCCGCACGAACATGCTGGTCAATGATCTGCTCAAGCTTGGGCAGGGATCGGTCATCGAATTGGAGAAGATGGCCGGTGAAACGTTAGAAATACTCGCCAACCAGAAATTGGTGGCGCGGGGCGAGGTTGTCGTGATCAACGAAAAAATCGGCATACGGGTCACGGAGATTATCAGCCCCATGGAACGCGTGGAGACTTTGAAATGATGACGCCCGAGCTCATGACCGCGGCAATGAAGATGATCGGCGTACTGGTTCTCATTGTAGGCGGTTTAATGGCTTTCAATGTATACGCCAAACGTCTTATGCATAACGGTGGGGGCGGCCTGGGTCAAAAGACGGTACAGGTGCTCGAAAGCACGTCCGTGGGCATAAAAAAATCGGTAACCCTGGTGAAGATTCCCGGGGCCGTCTTGGTTCTGGGTATCAGCCAGGATCGGATCACCCTTCTGGACCGGATGGACGAACAGACCTTCTCCTCCCGGGCCGTGACGCCGCTGCCGACCCGCGTGCCCTGTTTCAAGGATCATTTGCGCAACCTATCGGGGGGGTGGCTGCGCCAAGACCTGCGCGAACAATCGCCAGGCCCCAATGATGTAAAAACATGACAATCCCAAGCCAACATCGCTTAGGACGAGCGCTTCTTTTGGCCGTCGGTATGATCCTGATGGCCGCGGTTGCAAGCCATGCGGCCGATGCGCCGCCGACCTCGCTTTTCAACATCCAGATGACGGACGCTGACAACCCGGCCCAAACTTCGGTGGTCCTGCAGATATTCCTGCTCCTGACCGTATTGTCGCTGGCGCCGGCGATCCTCATCATGCTGACCTCTTTCACCCGCATGGCCATTGTTCTTTCGGTCCTGCGACAGGCCATTGGCACGCAGTCCATGCCCCCCAACCAGGTCATCATCGGATTGGCCCTTTTTCTGACGTTTTTCGTCATGTCACCGGTCTGGCAGAAAGTCCATCAAGACGCCCTGACCCCTTACCTTGACAATCAGATCAACCAACAGGTAGCGCTGGAGCGGGCCATGGCGCCCGTGCGGGATTTCATGTTCAAGCAGACAAGGGAAAAAGACCTGGCGATGCTGATGGAGATCAGCAAATCGCCCCGTCCCCAAAAACTGGCCGATGTACCGACCACGGTTTTGATCCCCGCATTCATTATCAGCGAGTTGAAAACGGCCTTTCAAATGGCCTTCATGCTCTATATCCCGTTTTTGATCATCGACATGGTCGTGGCCTCGGTTCTACTCTCCATGGGAATGATGATGCTGCCGCCGGTGATGATTTCGCTGCCCTTCAAGCTGATGCTGTTTGTTCTGGCCGATGGGTGGCACCTGATCGTGGGATCGCTGGTCAAGGGATTCGCCTGACCAAGGAGGTTATGTCATGACCCCTGAATTCGTTACCGGATTTTTCCTGGAAGCCATCAAAGTGACCATCATGTTGGCCGCCCCCATGCTGATGGCCGGCCTGGTGGTGGGCTTGTTGATCAGTGTCTTTCAGGCCGCCACCCAAATCAACGAAATGACGATGACCTTCATTCCCAAAATGCTGGCCGTCGCCGTAGCGCTCCTGATCGCATTTCCATGGATGCTCCAGGTGCTCATCGATTTCATGCAAAATATCATCGTTGGCCTACCGCAGACCATCCGATGACGATAGGGCAGCGTGACAACCATTGATCGCCCTTCAGGTTTCATATCTTCAGATCCAACTTTTTCTTCTGGTATTTCTGCGCGTGGCCACCATGCTGATGAGCATGCCCATCTTTAGCGGCAACAATGTCCCCAACATGTTCAAGGCCGGGCTGGCCCTGGCAATGACCTTGTTGCTCTATCCGCTCGTCGATCTAACGGCGCGGCCCGAAATGAACGGATGGTTGTTTCTGTTCGTGGGCATTTTCAGTGAAGTCCTCCTGGGGCTTGGCATTGGTCTGGCCATTCGATTTATCATGGCGGGAATCCAGATGGCCGGGCAGGTGTGCGGCTACCAGATGGGCCTGGCCATTGCCAACATCATGGATCCGGCCACAAGTATGCAGACGCCCATCCTGGCCCAAGCGTACAACTTGTTGGCCATGCTCATATTTCTGGCGATCAATGCCCACCATTGGTTCTTCCGGGCCATGGTGGACAGTTTCACCATTATTCCGCCGTTTCAATTTGTGCTCTCAGCCTCTTTTATCGGATACCTGATGGAAATGGCGGGCTTTATGTTCGTAATTGCACTAAAAATCGGTGCGCCCATTATCGTGGTGTTGATCTTAACCAGCGTGTGCTTCGGTCTGATGGCGCGCACCGTTCCGCAAATGAATATTTTTATTGTCGCCATGCCCTTGAAGATC
>JASFFM010000320.1:0-5263 GCA_050124295.1 Desulfobacterales bacterium
CACCGGCACCGACTTTCCTGCAAACCAAACCCCTTTGGAGACGATTTCCACGGAGGCCAATAACGGGGCGGGGAGCTTGGGTGACTTTCAAGTCGCCGGAGACGACCCCTATTGTTTGATCTATACCGCAGCGGTCGAAGGACGCTCCCGGGGCGCCGTTCTGAGTCATCACAATTTCATCTACAGCAACATTCAGACGATAGCGACCCTGGGCCTGAGCGCTCAGGATACCTACCTGAACATGCTGCCCCTTTTCCATATCACCGGGCTCAACCTGGCCCTTTCCGTGTTGCATGCCGGCGGCCTGAACGTTATCATGGAGCGCTTCGAACCCCAGCGGGCCCTGGACTGGACGGAAAATGCCCGGGTATCCCTGCTGGGAAGTTTCCCCCCCATCCTGAGCAAGCTCATGGAGGCCCTGGATCAGAAACCCAGGGATCTTTCCTCACTGAAGCACATCCTCGGACTCGATCATCCGGATGCCATCGCCGCTTTTGAACAGCGAACCGGGGGGCGCTTCTGGACCCTATATGGACAGACCGAAACCTCCGGTTTTGTGACCCTATCGCCGGTTTCCGAAAATCCCGGCTCCGCCGGCCGGCAGGGGCTGCTGACCAAATATCGCATCGTGGATGCACAGGACCGGGAACTGCCGGCGGGCGAAACCGGGGAAATCCTGGTTCGGGGGCCGCTGGTCTTTCAGGGTTTCTGGCAGCAGGCCAGCTATAACGAACGCATCTTTCGCAATGGATGGCTCCACACCGGTGATCTCGGAAGCTTGGACACCAACGGAACGCTTTGGTTCAAAGGGCGCAAACCGGAAAAGGAGCTTATCAAGCCGGGTGGCGAAAATGTCTATCCGGCCGAAGTGGAAGCCGCCATCATGGCCCACGAGGCCGTTGCCGATGTGGCCGTTATCGGTGTACCGGATCCCAAATTCGGCGAGGGCATCAAGGCCGTTTGTGTGCTTCGTGCCGGGAAGACGGTTACGCCCGAGGAACTGGCGGCATTTGTCGCCGATCGGATTGCGCGCTATAAAAAACCCCGCTATGTCGCCTTTGTTGATCGCTTGCCCAAGCAAGCGGACGGTTCCACGGACCGCGACCAGGTGAAAGCCCTGTACAGCACATCCTAACTTCGACGCAATGGGCCCTCTGGGATGTAAAAATCATCAGCCGCGAAAGGAAATCCCATGCAAGTAACGTTTCATGGCGCTGTGCGGGAAGTGACCGGATCCGCCCATTTGTTGACCAACGGCAACGATCGCATCCTTTTGGACTGCGGCATGTTTCAAGGCCGCCGCAAAGAGAGTGCTGAAAAGAACCGCCATTTACCTTTTGACGGCGGGGCCATCACCAATATCGTTCTTTCCCACGCCCACATCGATCATTCCGGGCGGATTCCCCTGCTGACCCGTCACGGCTTCAACGGACGCATCATCGCGACCCGCGCCACCCAGGATGCCTGCGAATACCTGTTGAAGGACGCCGCGCACATCCAGGAGTCGGATGCCAACTACCTCAACTATAAAATGGTGCGCGCCCATCTATCCCAGATGAAGGATCATCCGTCCGGCAAAGGACAGGGTTACAAATCACACCGTGAGATCCGAAAGATCTTAAAAAAGGGGCGACACGAACTCAATATCGAGAACATCAACGATCTGATTCGGACCCATCGGCTGGCACCGGTCAGCCCACTCTACACATTACCGGACGCCGAGGAGGCCCTTTCGCTTTTCGACGGCTACCCTTACCGCCACACGGCGACCATCGGCAAGGATATGACCTGCACCTTTTACGATGCCGGTCATATCCTGGGATCGGCCATCAGTATGATCCGCATGCAGCGCAACGGGCGTGCACAAACCATCTGTTTCACCGGCGATATCGGCCGCTTCGGCAAACCGATCCTGCGGGACCCGGTGCTCGAATTTCCCGAAGAGCACCGCAACATCGATTTGCTGATCATGGAAAGTACTTACGGCGACCGCCTGCATGAACCGGTGATCGATCTCAAACCCCGGCTGCAGGCTGTGATGGAGGATGCCATCGCACGCGGCGGCTCCATCCTGATCCCCTCGTTTGCCTTTGGCCGCACACAGGAACTCCTTTACGTCCTGCACGAACTTTACGTGGATGGCAGCGTACCGCGCCTTCCGATCTACGTGGACAGCCCCCTGGCAGTCAAGCTCACCCGGGTTTTCGGGGAACATCCGGAGGTCTACGACCGTGACACCCACGAGACCTTCTTGCAGAATGGGCGAAATCCCTTTACCTCTGACCAGATTCATTTCACCCAATCCGTGGATGAATCGATCGCCCTGACCCGGGATACCAATCCGCACATCGTTATTTCAGCGTCGGGGATGTGCGAAGCCGGGCGCATTCTCCATCACCTGCGCTATCGGATCCATAATCCCAAAAATACCATTCTGATCGTCGGTTTCATGGCCCGGCACACCCTGGGGCGAAGGATTCAGGAGTTGGGCGAGGCCTACGAGGCGGAGGGACGCAAGGGACAACCGCCGACCGTCAAATTGCTGAACAAGGAATATCCCCTGGCAGCGCGGGTGGTGAAAATCGGTGGTTTCAGCGCCCATGCGGACCGTGACGAAATGGTGCATTTCCTGGAAACCGCCAATTTCAACGTCAAGCGTATCGCCGTCGTACACGGGGAAGAGGAGCAGTCCCTGGCGTTTGCCAAGCATCTCGACCAAAAAGGCTACGCGGCCTTCGTTCCGGAAGCGGGCCAGTCGGTGACGGTCGAATCCGTCTGAAAGCGATGCGGCATCGACCATGGTTCGTCGGGCGGCCCCCGGCAAACCGCTTCTGCGGGAGGAATGGGCCCACCCGACCCCTCGGTGGCCGCTCGAAACGCCTTGACGTCGAACGATCGATCCCTATTTTATAATGTGAAAACAATAGCATCACCAATTTTTCGAAGCTTTTGTGAACTTCCTCCTGAATCGTCTTTTCGCTGACGCCTGATGCTGACATCCTGCGCTCGATAGCGCATCTGCTCGTTCCTCTGGCAATGCTTATCCTTCCAATGTTCATCATGCGTTGATCAGCCGGTGAATCTCATTTTGGATTGTTCGCAGAGGGCAATCATGACCCCCTATCGAAAGCCTGGAGGGGATATGCGTGACATTTACCGCACCGGCCGAATAAAATTGCCGATAGCACCGTCTCCGGGTCATCCGAGGTGGACCTGGAGACGATCTGGCTGACCATGATAGGCCTATGGATCTCAGGTGCGCAGGGTGTCTCGATGGAGACCACCGCACCTGCGGCACGACCATTCTTAGGACAGGAGGCCGACCATGAAATTTCAGGATTTCTTTGTCCCGCGATGGCAGCACTCCAATCCAGAGGTGCGCCACAAAGCCGTAATGCGTCTGAAAGATCAATCGCTTCTCCGCCAGATCATCGAAAAAGACGACGATGAGATGGTTCGCATGGCCGCTAAAGAGCGCATGGCGGCCATAAGCGGCGAAAAAGTTACCGTGGATGCCTGACGACGGCCTTCGGCATCCCCAATAATCTAGCCCTGCGGGTGCCGGCCAATCAGCAGCGCGCCGGCACCCCCAACGCAGCCTGCGGTCGAGGGCATTTGCGCAGTTGCCACCCCATCCCTTCTGAAGGCCGATTCCGGCCCCATCCTTTCCTTTTATGTCAGGCGTGTTATATTAGCGTTTTACATCTTAATCGAACCCATTTGTAGAAACCCGATAACACCGACTGCCATGAACCATTGATAGCGTGTGTTCATTGCCATCCAAGCCAAGGAGGTATGAACCGAATGAAAATTAAACCCATCGTCTGTCTGACCCTCCTCATGGCTCTGACAATTTCCGGAACCCTGGCAGCAGACCGTACCCCATCCGCTAAGCAAATCGACTGGTATTCGTTTGAGGACGGAATGGCCGCCGCCCGCCAAAGCGGCAAGAGTATCGTGGTGTATTTCCATGCCGATTGGTGTACCTATTGCGTGCGCATGCAAAAAGAGACCTTCGCGCATACTTCGGTTATCGATTTCATGAACAACAGGGTTATCGCCGTTAAAGTGGATGTCGACAAAGAAAAACAAATCGCCCGCACCTTCGGAATCCGTGGCCTCCCGGCCACGGTCATGCTGTTGCGCAACGGCGATCGGGTCGGTCCGATGCCGGGGTTTATTTCGGCGAAACGGTATCTGGCCATGCTCAATAAAATCATGGCCCAATCCTGAACAGGCTGCGCCGTCGCCAACCAAAGCAATCGGTATTGTCGTCACAAACAAGTAAGGGCGTCGATTCCTCGGATGTACGATCTGGTTCAAAAGATACTATTGCTTCTGGCGATTGCCTCCGGTTTGGCACTTCTTTCCAACACGATCTCTCCGCAAGGCATACCCCTGGTGGGCCAGTGGGATAAAGATTTGGGCGTCGTAACCGCCGATGCCGAAACCGCCGCCTTATGGCTGGAATTTGAAATACCAGACCCGGCATCCGCAAAGAAAATATTCGATACGGGCCGCGCGCTTTTCATCGATGTGCGCAGCCGAGAGATGTTCGCAGCCGGACACATTCCCGGGGCCAAGTCACTACCGCTCGGCGAAATCGAAAATATCGCCGAAACTTTACTGGCCGACGTTAGACCGCAACAGCCGATCATTACCTACTGCTCGGGGCGCCTCTGTCAGGACAGCCACACGGCAGCCCAATGGTTGATGGAACAGGGTTTTGAAAACGTCGTGGTTTACATCGATGGTTTTCCAGGATGGGTCGACAATGGATATCCGATCGAAACGCCCTAACTCAGCCGTGTGGAACAACGCCTGGGTCGAACTGTTCCTGCGCGTGCTGTTGGGGGGACTTTTCATCATGGCCAGTATCCACAAGATTATGGATCCGGCGGGGTTTGCCAAAATAATTTTCGGCTACGATCTCTTCCCCGCGGCAACGATCAACTTGATTGCCATTTTGGTTCCCTATATTGAATTGACGGCCGGTTTGGCCATCGTTGCCGGTTTCTACTCACGAGCTGCCGCCTGTATTTTGGGCGGGCTACTGATGGGCTTTATCCTGGCTATCGGCATCAATGCCTTGCGCGGACATGTGTTTGACTGCGGCTGTTTTTCATCCGGCGAGAAGACATTGTGGCCCAATACCCCTTCCTGGTTGCTGGGACGCAACGCTTTGCTTCTGCTTTTCAGCGGACATGTTCTTGCTTTCAAGGGTCGACGCAAATTTGCCGTGCAGGGCGGCTGACGGCACCAT
>JASFFM010000321.1:0-5225 GCA_050124295.1 Desulfobacterales bacterium
CTGGATCGACGTCACGCATAATGGCCGGACCCAAAAATTCCTCTTTCCGCGCCAGGCCGGCAGTCTCTATCACACCACCAAGATCATGGATACGGATCTGCTCTGGTTTTACGTGCGCACGTGGGATATCCGTGTGACGGACCTGATGCAGGGACCGGTTTACGGCCTGTTTACGGAGGAAACCGGCGACGATCCAAATCTCCTGCCGTTTTTTAATTACGACGAACTTTTCGGGACGGTTCTCAACCGGTTCGTCGTCCAGGCCGCCGCCGGGCATCCCCTCACGATCTACGGCAAGGGGGGACAGACCCGAGGGTATCTGAACATCAAAGACACCTTGAACTGTATTCGGTTGGCCATCGAAACGCCGGTCGCGGGCGGTGAAATGCGAATTCTGAACCAGTTTACGGAAACCTTCAGCGTCCATCAATTGGCCTCGCGGGTCGAGCAGGTGGGCCACCAGATGGGCCTGAAGGTCACCCTGGATCACATCGAAAACCCGCGGAAGGAAGCCGAGGAGCACTATTACAACCCCCGCCATTCCGGCCTTTTGGAGATGGGTCTTGAGCCCAACTACCTCACGGACAGCGTGATCGCCCAAATGCTGGAATTTGCGATCGCCCATAAAAGCCGCATCCAGCGGGAGCAGATTTTCAGAAAGGTAAAATGGGCTTAGCATGTCGAACCTGAGGCTCATCGGCCTGGCGGCCGGGATCATCGGTCTTTTAGGCACCTTTTTTATCTACCGTGGTGTCAGGTGGAAGCGGGCCAACTTTGTTTTCTTCTCGTTGTTCAACCTTTGCCTGATCGTGGTAACGATCAATCCAGACTCTATCAACTTCCTGCGCGACCTCCTGGCACTCCAGGAGCAACAGCGGGGCCGCCTTTTGGCCCTGCTCGTCCTGGCCAACATTTTTCTCATGTTCTTTGCCTTCTACACCAAAGCGCGGGGTGAGGACCTGCGGCTTCAATTCGACAAGTTGGTCCGCTATATGGGATTTGTCACATTGGAAAAAGCGCGCGGACTGGCCGAAGAAATCAAACCGGTCATGATCGTCATTCCAGCCCTCAATGAAGCCGAAAATCTGGCGCACCTCTTAAACCGCATACCCGAGCAGATCATCGGTATCGATGTCGGCATCCTGGTGGTGGATGACGGCAGCGAAGACGACACTCGCAATGTTGTCCAAACGTGTGGTGGACTGGTGGTCTCCAATCCCATCAACCGCGGTGGAGGCGCCGCGCTGCGCTTGGGGTATGACATTTTGAAAAAAACCGGAACCGACATTTGTGTCACCATGGATGCCGATGGTCAGCATCGACCGGACGACATCCCCGGTCTGCTGGCACCGATCCTGAACAATGAGGCGGATTTCGTGATTGGGTCCCGCATCCTCGGAAAGCGGGAAAGAGACAGTCTGCTCAGACTGTCCGGTGTTTACCTTTTCGGATGGCTGATCAGCTTGCTGCTGGGACAAAAAGTTACCGACCCCTCGAGTGGATTCAGGGCCTTCAAAATGAATCGGACCCGCCACCTGAATCTCCGCGAAGACCAATATCACACCAGTGAGCTCATCATCGAAGCCATCAAAAAGGGCTTGCGCATCAAGGAAGTCCCGGTCACGATACTGAAAAGAAAGTATGGAAAGAGTAAAAAGGGCCCCAACATGAAATATGCCCTCAATTTTTCACGCGCAATTGTCAAGGCGTGGTGGCGTTAGCCTGCATACGACACCCCCAAATGAAGGTACCCGCAAAACCAAATTGCCGTCATATGGATAATGTATTCGTTTTTATTGTCGGCTCGCCCCGCTCCGGCACGACGATCCTCGGCGAAATGCTCGACCGCCACCGTCAGATATCCCAGTGGTATGAACCTTACTTTGTCTGGGATCGCTGTTTCCGTCGTCATCCTCATGACGAGCGATCCCGCCGGGAGGCCACGCCCCGGGTGATCAACCAAATTCGTCATGATTTTTACCGCTATCGGGAAAAGTCCGGTTCGCGCGTGATCGTTGACAAATCACCCCGTAATAGTTTGAAGATCCCCTTTATCAAAACCATTTTTCCCCAGGCCCAATTTATCCATTTGATAAGAGACGGCCGGGATGTAACCCTCTCCATCCATAAGGAATGGCGCCGCCGGATGCAGATTTTGAATGATCCATCCCTTGGAAGTCGTTTCAACCACCGGCAGGCGCTAAAGGTTGTGCGCGCCTGGATAAGCAAACAGCCCTTTCTCCAGGATAAAATCAGAGCGTTGTGGTTCGAGACGCACGGCCATTTCATCGACCATTCCAAGCATCTCAATCGGACGCGGTGGAACGGAAGGATCGGTTGGGGACCACGCTTCCGAAACTGGGAACACTTTTTTAACCAGAAGCGTCTGTTACAGTTCAACGCCTATCAATGGCTAAAATGCGTCGCGGCCGTTCACCAGGCCTGGGATGCCATCCCGACGGCTAAAAAGCTCGAAATCCGCTATGAGGAGATGATCAAGGCAGAACAAAAAACCCTCGCGCGGATCATCGATTTTATCGGGCTCACCGCCTCCGACCGGTTTCTCGGCTCCCTTCCTCAACTGAAAAGGGGAAACACCAACAAATGGGCCCAGGAATTCACCAACGCTCAAATGAGCGCCATCAGTCCGATCCTGAATCCGATGCTCGAACGGCTGGGCTATTTGCAGCCTGAGGATTGTCAAACCCCGGGGCGTGTCGAAGACGCGGCGACCCCGGATGACCAAACAAAGCAAAACCCATGATGCATGTGTCTTTTGAAGCGCGGGGTGACATCGCGGCGGTGGGTTGGCGGCGGTTTCGGAACTTCGGCCAGCCGCCCTGGCCCGTATATCCCCGCCGTGGGCAAAGCGTAACGAGGCTATTTTGGGCTACCCGTCTATATTGAAAATCATCGTCTCGGCGGCCTTTCTGGCCTTTGCCTTGCTCAAGATCGACCTGCAAGCAATGGCCGATGCCATTCCGAGCGTTCATGTTGGATTTTACCTGGTTTCCTTGCTGATCGTATTGCTGAACAGCCTGATTCTGGCCCTAAAATTCAAGTTGCTGCTCAGGCCCTCCGGGATCTATCAGAGTGTGGCAACCCTGTTCCGCATCAATCTCATTTGTCGATTTTACGCCTTTTTGCTAACGCCCGCCGTCGGGCAAGGCCTCATTAGATGGTACCGTTCGACCAAAAATCAGGATCAACGCGAAAATTTCATCACCGTCATGGTTCTTGAGCGCGCCAGCTTTCTATTCGTTTTATGTTTCGCCGTCTTGGTGCTTCAATTCACCCTGAGATCAGCCGGCGCAACGGCCATCGCCCAACTGGTCTATCCTGTTGCCTTGACAGGCATGCTCGTCACGTTGCTCATCTGCGCCTACCTTTATTCCACCCGGGTCAACACGCATATCGATCGCCTGATGGCCTTCATCACTGCGCGCTTGCCCCGGCCGCTGGCGCAAAAACTAGCTTCCAGGCGCAGGTGTTTGGGCATCTATACGAATCGCACGAACATCATTCTGAAGTGCCTCTTGATTGCCGTGGCCTGGCATCTATTGTACATGCTACGGGTCTTTCTCTTGTCTGCGGCAATCGATGTACCGCTTGATTTTTTCCAGATGGGGTGGATGGCCTCACTGGTATTGCTTCTTCAGGTGGTGCCCGTTACGCTCAACGGCATCGGCCTCCGGGAGTCGGCCTATGCGATGCTTTTCAGCCTCGAAGCGATCCCCGCTGAAAAGGGTGTACTGATCGGCCTTCTATTCTTCACCCAAATGCTTATCGTCTCGGCCATCGGAGGCGTGTTAAACCTGTTTGATCGAAATTAAGGACCAAGCGACTGCGCCCAAACCTCCGGGGCGCGGCCGCTGAAAGACGCGTTATATGAAGCGATCCGCTGCGATTTCCATCACAGCATTCCTCCTACTCATCGTGGTGGGAGGCCTCATCTACTCGAATACCCTCTCTTCACCATTTTTATTTGATAGCGTGCCAAGGATTCTCAAAAATCCGAATGTTCGCATTTCAGAGTTGTCCATGGACAATCTGGCCCAAGCCGCCTTTAACCAATCGAGCCCCAAAAATCGGCCTGTGGCCAATATCACTTTTGCCGTCAATTATTTTTTCCATCAATACGAGACCCCTGGTTATCATGTCATCAATATCGCCATCCATATATTGACGGCCTTTCTGCTTTACTTGCTCTTTAAAACCACCCTGGCGCTTTCCGGCCTTCAGATGGCGTCTGAATATGTGCCGGTCGTGGCCTTTATATCGACATTGATCTGGTTTACCAACCCGCTGCACACGCAATCGGTGTCCTATATTGTGCAGCGCGCCAACAGCATGGCGGCGCTGTTCTACCTGCTATCCCTCTGCCTTTATATCCGAGGCAAACGAGGTATCACAGCGGGCCGCCGCGCCTGGCCGTGGTATACCGGTGCGGTCATTGCGTGGTTCATTTCGATGGGCTGTAAACAAAACGCCGCCCTGCTCCCGATGTTTATCTTGCTCTATGAATGGTATTTTTTTCAAAATTTGGACGCGGTCTGGATTCGTAAGCGGGTGATGGTCATATCCGTGGCCGTCGTATTGATTGCCGGTGCCGCCCTCCTGTTTCTCGGTAATGACCCCCTTGGCAGAATCAACGCCTTGCACGCCTACGGCAGGCAACATTTCACTTACCTCGAACGTATCGCCACACAACCGCGGGTTCTTGTATATTATCTAAGTCTGTTTTTCTTTCCAAAGCCTTCCCGGCTCACGGTTGATTACGATTACCCGCTCTCTACCTCCATCGTGAACCCCATCACGACGCTGCCTTCCTTGTTGTTGATCATTGCGGCTTTAATGGGGGCCCTCTATTCGGCCAGACGATATCGATTGTTATCGTTCTCGATTATCTGGTACTTTGGAAATCATCTTGTCGAATCGTCTTTTATCCCCCTGGACATCATCTTTGAGCACCGTACCTATCTGCCAACCATGTTCGTACCGCTTGTGCCGGTCATCTGGGCCTTTACCCATATCAAAAAAAAGCCGATTGTCGCGGGTCTTCTTCTGTTGCCCGCCCTAATGTTTGGCTACTGGACCTACGAAAGAAATAAGGTGTGGCAGAATGCGATAGCGTTGTGGCAGGACACGGTGAAAAAATCTCCCCAAAAAGCCCGCCCCCACTTCAACTTGGGAGAAAGTTATGCTGAAATTGGGGAGGAACAGAA
>JASFFM010000322.1:0-5213 GCA_050124295.1 Desulfobacterales bacterium
ATACAAAGCGCCCGCCGGTATGCCGCGCATAAAGCCAGTTGAACAGCGCCGTGCGGGCGCCACCCACGTGCAGATATCCGGTCGGGCTGGGTGGAAATCGGGTCACAATCGCATCCATCCCTGATGTTCTCCTCTGGTTTTGATTCTGTCATCGCAACCTAAAAACCTTTTGGCCGTCCTTGCACGCCTATCATCACGACCGCCCCGAGCCTGGTTTAGGGTGGCCCTCAATAGCATATCTCCGGGGCCGGTACAATATGGCACACCATAAAAAAATGTAAATCCTCTTGACATTTACGATCGCTTAAATTACTTAACTCAGTTTACGTCACAGAACGCTTGTATAAATAAATTCACATATGATTTTAATGTGTTAGGAGATTGCTCATGGCTGTTCCCAAACGGAAAACATCCAAGTCAAAACGTGATATGCGCCGAACCCACAAAAAAACAGCCGCTCTCAGCATCACCACCTGTGCGCAGTGTGGAGAACCCAAACAGCCCCACCGCCTTTGCATGAGCTGTGGGACCTACAAGGGACGCACGTTGATCGATACGGACGAAGACTAGCCTTCCCGGCCTTGACCAACACCTCTGGTGGTCGTGCCCCATGCTGCGCTGTGTTTGGCATGCCACCCATCACGTTGCGGAAACAGGGCAACCTGATAGCCCGCTTTGCCGATTCTAGAACATTTCCACCGGGCGCGGGGCGGCTGTCCCGCGGTTCGGTCGGGAAGCGGTTGTGACGCAAGGGGGCTGCTTGGTCAGTTCATAAAGGCCGCCCTGGCGGCCCACGCGGTTATTTGCGTTAGAGGGCATTTTCAAAACAGATATCGTACCGGGCTTTGTGATCAATACCCCGTATCGGCCCTGAGGCCCGCCGGTAGGACGAAAACCCGCAAGCGGAGCGTAACCAACCCCGTTCATCGGCAATCCTATTGTGCAGCTGCCGGATAAAGGAGGAAATCATGTCGACGGAAGATAAAGTAAAAAAGATGATCGCCGAGAAGCTTAACGTAGACCCCTCAGAGGTGGTACCCGAAGCCAAATTCGTGGATGATTTAGGGGCTGATTCGCTTGACCTGGTCGAACTCATCATGAGCATGGAAGAAGAATTCGATATGGAAATCCCGGATGAAGACCAGGAAAAAATTCTTTCCGTCAAAGATGCCATCAATTACATCAACGCCCATTAGGCGTTCCATGGCCGGGGCCATGTCACACGGCCGGTTCTATCGCTCAACAACCTCGGAGCCTGACTCCCTGCTCCCGACAGTTCTACCGCTTGACACGGCCGGTGCTCAAAAGCGCCGGCCTTTTTCTTGCTGCCATGGTGTTGGTGTGTAGGATCAAGCAACACATCGGTGTCGGCCCGCGCAGGCGTTTTCCCTTGCGCTCAGGAAAGGGGATGTATTAGAACCCTTTCCAAAATAGGGATCCACCTGTCAGGCGGAACGGATTGTATCGCAAGGGAGTGCTGAAATGAGTGACCCGGAGACCCCCATCGTTATCGGCTGTGATCATGCAGCTTACGAACTCAAAGAAAAACTCAAGGCCTATCTGCGTCGCCGGGGAGAATCGGTCGACGATGTCGGCCCCCACGGCACCGCATCCGTGGATTACCCGGATTACGGGAAAAAAGTCGCCGGCCGAATATCCAGCGGTCGCAATTCCCGCGCGATCCTCCTGTGCGGTACAGGCCTGGGCATGTCCATGGTGGCCAATCGTTTCCCCGGTGTTCGGGCGGCCCTTTGCCACGATCTCTTCGGGGCCATCATGAGCCGTAAACATAATGATGCCAACATCCTGGTCATGGGTGGTCGTGTGACCGGCGAGACCCTGGCGGAAGAAATTGTTCGGGTGTGGTTGGAGACACCCTTTGAAGGCGGTCGGCATCAGAAGCGTTTGGATCAGTTTGAGCGCCTGGATTGCGGCGGCGCCACCCCTGCATGACCCCTCCCGACCCAATGGTCAAGATCGCCCCATTTGAGGAGATGGAAACAACCATGGAATGCAAACACATGGCCGCCGCGGACCCTGAAATCGCCCGGGCCGTTGCCCAGGAGCTGAACCGGCAGGAAACCAATCTGGAACTTATCGCTTCGGAGAATACGACCTGTCTGGCGGTCATGGAGGCCCAAGGAAGCGTTCTCACCAACAAATACGCCGAAGGCTACCCCGCGAAACGTTATTATGGGGGATGTGAGTTTGTCGATGTGGCTGAGAAACTGGCCGTCGAACGGGCCTGTACGCTCTTTGATGCCGAGTATGCCAACGTGCAGCCGCATTCCGGTTCCCAAGCCAACATGGCCGTCTACTTTGCCCTGCTCAAACCGGGAGACCCCATCCTGGGGATGGATCTCGCCCATGGCGGCCATCTCAGCCACGGCAGTCCGGTTAGTTTCTCAGGACGGCTCTTTGCGTTTTACCACTATGGCGTGGACCGCGAGACCGGATACATCGATTATGACGGCGTTGCCCGCCTGGCGGAACGCGTCCGTCCGCGCCTGATCATCTGCGGTGCCAGTGCCTACCCGCGCATTATCGATTTCCAGGCCTTTGCCGATATCGCCCGCGCTAACGACGCCCGCCTGATGGTCGACATGGCCCATATCGCCGGCCTGGTGGCCGCCGGCCAGCACCCGTCCCCGGTGCCCCATGCCGATGTGGTCACTTCGACCACACACAAGACGTTACGAGGCCCCCGGGGGGGCCTCATTTTGAGCAACAGCGAACTTGGCGCCCGACTCAATAAGGAAATCTTTCCCGGCATTCAGGGCGGCCCGCTCATGCATGTCGTCGCCGCCAAAGCCATCGCTTTCAAACTGGCCCTCACGGACGACTTCAAAGCCTACCAGCAGGCCGTTGTGCGTAATGCCCGTGCGATGGCCGAAGCATTGCAGCAGGACGGCATCCAACTCGTTACCGGCGGCACCGACAACCACATGCTTCTGGTCGACCTGCGCAATCTCGGCCTTACCGGTCGAGAGGTCGAACAGGCCCTGGGCCGGGCCGGAATCACCGCCAATAAAAACAGCATTCCGTTTGACGAGCAGGGACCCGCTGTTACAAGTGGTATCCGGTTCGGAACCCCCGTCCTTACCACCCGTGGTATGGGGACGGAGGAGATGGCCCTGATCGCCGCTTGGATCGTTCGGGTCATGCGGCATCCCACCGATACGACCGTGCTGGAAGATGTCCGCCGGGATGTGATGGCCCTCTGCCGACGGTTTCCGCTCTATCCCGGGGCAAACCCCAGCGACGCATCGGTTGGGAATGGGAACGCATGATGCCGTCCAACGATCGCCCTTCATGGGACATCTATTTTATGGATATCACCACCCTGGTCTCCAAGCGGACCACCTGCCTGCGGCGGGCCGTGGGGGCCATCGTGGTCAAAGACAAGCGCATTCTGTCCACCGGATACAACGGGGCTCCGAGCCACATCCGGCATTGTCGCCAGGTGGGCTGCCTGCGGGAACAACTCAAGGTCCCCTCCGGTCAAAGACATGAGCTCTGCCGGGGAATCCACGCCGAGCAGAACGCCATCATTCAGGCCGCCTATTACGGTGTCTCCATCAAAGACGCGACCTTGTACTGCACGACGCAACCATGTTCGATCTGCGCTAAAATGTTGATCAATGCCGGAATCCGCAAAATCTATTATCAGTCGGGCTACGCCGATCCCATGGCCACTGAGATGCTGGCCGAAGCCGGTGTTGAGGTTATCCACCTGAATTGCAGTGATCAGGAGACCGTTGAATGAAATGCCCTTTTTGCAAAGAAACGGACAATAAGGTCATCGACTCGAGGCTCAGCAAAGACGGTAATGAAATTAGACGGCGACGCGAGTGTCTGGTGTGCGGGCGGCGCTTTACGACCTACGAGCACATCGAAAAAATCCCCATCATGATCATCAAAAAAGATGGTCGGCGGGAAGTTTTCTCCCGGGAAAAGGTCCGCACCGGGGTTCAGAAAGCCTGCGAAAAGCGCAATATCAGCGTCAATCAGATCGAGACCTTCCTGGATGACCTGGAACGGGATCTGGGAGAGGTCGGGGAAAAGGAAATCCCCTCCTCCTATCTTGGCGAAAAGATCATGGCCCGGCTGCATGCCTTAGATGACGTGGCTTATGTGCGCTTTGCCTCGGTCTACCGCGAATTCAAAGATGTGAATGACTTTTTTGCCGAACTCAAGAGCCTTTTGAGTCACCGCTGATGGATGCTTTATGGACGCTTGGGCGGTGAAAGACCGGTTTTACATGCAGATGGCCCTGGAACTGGCCACGCGGGGCATAGGGTATACATCGCCCAATCCCTTGGTGGGGGCTGTCGTCGTCAAAAACCACGCGGTGGTCGGTCGCGGATGCCATGAACGGTATGGCGGCCCCCACGCCGAAGTCAACGCTTTGCGGCAGGCCGGTGAACAGGCCCGCGGGGCTACGCTCTACGTCACCCTGGAGCCCTGCAACCACACCGGTAAAACCCCGCCCTGTACCGAGACAATCATCGCCGCCGGTATTCGACGCGTGGTGGTCGCCATGACGGACCCCAATCCCGCGGTCGCAGGCGGCGGCAACGCCCATTTGCGCAAGGCGGGAATTGAAGTGCACACGGGCCTGGCCGAAGCCGCCGCCCGCCGACAGAACGCGTTTTTCATCACGCACGTGCAGACGCGCAAACCGTATGTCATTCTCAAATGCGCCGCCACCCTGGATGGCCGTATCGCCACCCGCACCGGTGATGCGCAGTGGGTCAGCGGACCGGCCTCACGACGCTTCGTGCATGCGTTAAGGCACGCCGTGGATGCTATTCTGGTGGGTGTCGACACCATCAAGACCGATGATCCCAGCCTGACCGCGCGCTTGCCGGACGGCGAGGGGCGCGATCCCACGCGCATTATCCTGGACACGCACCTGACAATACCCTTAAACGCCCGTGTGCTCACCCAGGCATCCAGCGCCCGGACCATTCTGGTGACCGGTCCGGATAGTTCGGCAGGCGCGCGGGAGCGGGTCGCCGCCACCGGCGCCCGGGTATTGACATGCCCCTGCCGTAACGGCCGCATCGATCTGAGCGCGTTGGTGGAAACCCTGGGTGCCGAAGAAATGATCAGCGTGCTCATCGAGGGGGGCGGCGGGGTCAGTGGATCGGCCCTGCGGGCGGGGATCGTCGATAAGATCAATTTCTTCTTTGCCCCCAAACTCCTGGTGG
>JASFFM010000323.1:0-5184 GCA_050124295.1 Desulfobacterales bacterium
CCGTTGGCAACGGCAATAAACACCATGGGAACCCAGAGGAAAATATATTTCCACATTGCCAAAACCTCAATTGGGGTCGCGTTTCAAAGCTTTCGCGGCGGACGCAGCCGCATGACCAGTCGGATGGTCCAGACAAACGTATACAGCATCATGCAGGTGAAGAGAACCAGAAACAGATTTTCGTTCAATTGCACCGGCAGCTTGTGGTTGGCATCAATGGTCAGCAGCGTGACCGCGGACAGAAACCCAAAGAGGGCAATGCCGAACTCGCTCATCATCCCTGCCATCAACTGCTTGATTTGGCCTCGATTTTCTTCCCGCAACCAGTGCTGCTTGTAGGGCAGGCTCAGCCATCGCGGGGGCATATTATCGATCAGGGACGGTGCAAAGAAGATCGGCAGGAAAATGATCAGGCCAACGATAAGCATCAGCATGGCGTGGGTTTCCTTCGATGCCCAATGGTCCGGCCGCCCGCCGAGACTGAAATGAATGGCCACCGTTGCGGGCAGGATTAAGAGGGAGAACAGATTCAAACCGATGTTCAGCAAAAAGGTGACCAGAAAAATCCGTCGCAAAATTCCTCCGCGGCATAGATCTTAACCATCAAGGGGACGATCAGGCGAACAGGGATCCGGCCCGCAGTGGCATTGGGTTGACACACCGTCCGACAACCGCAGGCCGGGCATCACGGCAAACCATGCTTAGAATGGTAAAAGGGCCCAATTTCATATGTGAATCCTAAACGCTTACCATCGAGGATGCAATGCCCTCTGCCGGCCAGTCGATCACAAACCGTTCCGGCATTGGTTCGTTTGGGGCCTGCCTGGTGTTCGGGATCGGGGCTTATTTCCTGGTGGTCATTGCCGCCTACCACACCCAGCCCGCCATTATCTTCGGAGCGGGCGGACTGGCGGCCTCCCCTCCGAGCGGGCTGCCCATCGAAAGCGTAGCGATCCCGACCATCGACGGCCTGCGCCTCAACGGCTGGTGGTTGGAGGCCCCAGGGGCGCAACGCACGGTACTTTTTTTCCAGGGCAACCGGCGACGCGCATGCGACCATGGCCAACGTATTAAGACCATGGTTGCGATGGGTGTCAATGCCCTGTTTTTCGATTACAGGGGCTTCGGCCAAACCGAAGGCCGCATTCGCAGGGAAGAAGACCTTTACCGGGATGGTCTGGCCGCCTGGAATTTTTTAATCCGCGAGCGCCGGATTCCCGCCGGGGAGATCGTCCTGTGGGGGCGCTCCATGGGGGGTGCGATTGCGGTGGAAATCGCTTATCGAAAGCCTGCCGGAGCGCTGGTGCTCGAATCGACCTTCTTCGCTCTGGAGGATATGGCGCGCCGCCACTACCGGTGGCTGCCCACGCGCTACCTGCTGAAATTCCATTTTCGCAGCGGCGAAAAAATGCCCCAAATCCACTCGCCGGTGATTGTCATCCACAGCCCGGAAGACGGCTATGTGCCTTTCGACCAGGGCCGGCGTCTTTTTATGGCCGCAGCAGGGCCGAAAGTTCTGATGACGACCACAGGCCACCACCTTGAACTATTCGACCGCGATACAATCCAGCGCGAGCAGTTTATTCATCACTTGAATACAATGATGGATGTCGGCCAATCGGTCCGGCTACCTTAAATGGCTATCCGGAGATTCCTCCAACAAGTAGGCGACGGTCTGCTGCAAAGCGGCGCGAAGCGGTGTGGGGCGCCACCCCAGCATTTGATGCGCGCGGTCACTCCTGGGGACAGCCCCCCAGAGCATGAAATGCAGCTGGCCTTTGGGAATCAAGGGTGGTTTGCCGGTGATTGCCGCCCACCATTCACCGATGGCCGCGACAGCCTTGACGACCCCCACAGGCATCACCGGGGGTACCCGCTTCTGAAGCCCCAGCACCTCCAGAATGGCCTGGGCCAAATCGGGTAAATGGCAGTAATCGTCACTCAGGATGTAACGTCCACCAACCTGACCGTTGAGCTCGGCCAGCACATGCCCCTCACCGACATCTGGTGCGAAGACCACGGGAAGGCCGCCCGGTAGCAGCATCGGCACCTGGCCACGGTGCAACTTGATGATAAAATCGTTTATACCCGGCGAATCACTGGGCCCCGGGCCATATAAACCGGACGGGTGCAGGAATACGGCGGGCAACCCTTTTTCAAGGGCCGCGGCAACGGCCTGATCGGCCCGTTGTTTGGATCGCTCGTAACAGGTCCCTTTGGGTTGACGGTCAAGCATGGTTTCGTCGTAGGCCTGCCCCGCAGCGGCGCCAAAGACGTCGATGGTACTGGTGTAGATGAACCGGCGAATACCCTGCTGCAAGGCGGCATCGATCATATTCCGGGTACCGCCGACGTTGACCCGCTCGAAAATGGTGGGGTTTTTCATCCACTGCTCAGGGAGACCGGCGGCATGGTAGACGACGTGGCACCCTGCCATGGCCGCATCCAGAGAGCTCCGGTCAGTCACATCCCCCTTCACGAGCTCGCAATCGGCCGGCAAAATCCGCCGGCCTTTGGCAGGCGAGCGCACCAGCGCCCGAACGGTGCGCTGGCGTTGCCGGAGGGCCCTAACGATATTGTAGCCCACCAGGCCCGTGGCACCGGTAACGAGGGTTGTTCCCATCAAAGGCTCCTTTCGAGGGGCCGAACGATACGCGCATGATGCAAGCCGCCGGCTTGCCAAAATGCTTTTAGATCCGTTGGTCCGGTGACCACCGCAAAGATATGGTCCGTTCATCGGGGACCGGCGTTGGCTTTAGCGCTGCATGGCGGCGGTGAAAAGACCGGCCCCGATCAGGGCCGTTCCCCCACAGCGGTCGAAGCGTTTGCGGATATGCGGTTTTTTCATCATGTCGCGCAGGTGCCCGGCAAATACAGCGTATAAGGCGGCATTCAAGGTGGCCATGGTTAAAAAGGTCGTCCCCAGAACCATGAATTGCGTGGGCGTCGAGGCCTGATAATTGATGAACTGGGGCAGAAAAGCCACAAAAAAGGCGATGCTCTTGGGGTTGAGCGCGGTGACGATGTAGGCGCCCTTGAAAAGTGCTTCGGGCGATTCGTGGTTAGGCCTTACGGCGGTGGCCCCATTTCCCGAACCAGCAGAGCGCCACAGTTTAGCCCCGAGGTAAATCAAATAGAGCGCACCGATCCATTTGAGAACCACGAAAAGGGCTGCCGAAGCGGACAACAACGCCCCCAAGCCCAGCAAGGATAAGGTCATGGCCGTGAAATCGCCGACCAGCACACCGGCCACCAGGGGAAGAACGGATCGACGACCATGGGCAATGGCTTGACTTACCACCAGAATGATCGTCGGGCCGGGAATGACCAGGATAATTTCAGCCGCGATGACAAACGCAATCCAGACCTCGAGATGCATCAAATCATCCTCCACATCATGTGCCCAAATGAACCCTGGTGTCCGTGCCGCGCCGGGGAAAGCACCGATCGAAGCGCCCCTCCTTCGTTCGCCGCGGGGGCTTCCGAAAAATGGCGGCGGCGATCGCCCCGTCTCTACAAGGACGATTTAGGGGTTGTGGTCGATCACGGTCGCAAGCCCCGCAGGGCCTTTTTTATAGGGTTGCCGCCGCCAACGGCATGAATCCCGGGTGGCCCGCGCTAGGGTTTCTCAATCTCCCTGCGGAACGTAAACTGCTCCTTGTGGAACATGATGCGGGCCATGATGACGTCCAGGATAAGTTTGACACGCTTTTCCAAGGTCTTGCCGGCGCGGTAATCCGCCGGTGCGAAATAGTCGATGCGATTGGCCCGGGCAAGTTTGCGGCAAACCGTCAATGACCCGGGATTACGAGGTTTATAGACGGCAACGGCGAATCCGCCGTTGTTTTTGGTCACGGTCATGCAGGGTACATCCGTCAACCCATCGCCGATGTAAAGCATATTCGCAAATGGGATCGGCCGCTCGCTCTCGGGCATGTATTCGTTGATGGATCGGCGGATATCTTCAATCCCCTTGTTGATTCTAAAAATATACTGGGTTTTGGAGGTATCGTTGATCACCACCGTGGGAAAACGGGCGGCATCGTGGTGATCGAAAAAATACTCGGAAGCGTACATCTGCGCGAAGTGCCGCCGGATGCTGACCCCCTCGAGAATCTCCTTCAGCCCGGCGGAAATGATGTAATGCCTGATTTTCACCTTTCCGTCGGAGGCCTCTTTCACATGCCCATTAATGCGGTCGAACCAGGTCTCCACCCCGGGAAAATACCGAATGCCTTTGGCCAAATTGCGCAGCTTTTTTTTGTTGAGGTGGGTCTGCTGGGCCTCGATCTTCTCGGTGAGTAAGCGCATGTAGGTCAACATGGGGTCAGCCTTGTACTTCCTGGCCTCCTGCTGGCACTCTTCCCAGAAAGCGCGGGGGCTTATACCCAATTCGGGGAGAACGGTGTATTCCTGCATCGGCTGCGGCGAAAGCGTCCCATCGAAATCGTAGATTAGAGCGATGGTGTGCTGTCGGAAGACTTTGCGCACGGCGTTACCCTTGGGAGCAATTCAGGTGCTTGATCGATGGGCGCTAAAATCGATTCGATCTAATGCAGTGTCCGGTCGGAATCGTTTTTCTGGACGTATTTCGGCCGGATCTTCTTGACCGTCTGCGGTGCGTCGACACGATCGACATCGACGATGGCAATATGGATTTCATCCCCCGGTTTCAAGTCGCATCCGCGCCATTGATAATTCTCAAATTCGTCGGCACCGACGCTTTTTTGACCACTTACCGCAATTTTAAATTCTTCGCCGGCGATTTCGGATCGGATGTCGGCCGGCATCCGACCGACATCCCGCATGACCCATGAAACGATGGCGGTAAGTATACCGAAATGGGAATCCACACCGGCGGTGCAAACCCGTTCTCCGTTGACGGAAATGTCAAAGGCGATCATGGTTATCCTTTCACTTCATTCAACCCCGCTGATCCTTCAGTCAAGGGCGTATTGCTTAAGACAGCGACGATAAGGGCCTCGATAACGAATCACAACCGTTCAAGCCCAAAACAGACTGGGGCACCGCTGACATGACAGCCCCCTCCGGCGGCGGAAACATCGGCCGGCAACATCGCCTGAAAGGATGACCCCGACGGCCGCCGAGCCCTGCCGGAGCTATCGATCGGATCAAGCGCGACCCGGAGCAGGCCGAAGGGCTCACGGCCGCTACGAACCCTGG
>JASFFM010000324.1:0-5183 GCA_050124295.1 Desulfobacterales bacterium
TGTCAAGGTCGGCCGCCGGGCCGCCAAAGCCCAGCCCTCCTGTCCCAGGATCTTCATCCCTGAGATGCGGCGGAGGGGCCGCTGTTTTGGAATGGCGTGCGTCGATGACGTTTCGTTGATCCGCCGTCAGGGAAGGCGGCGGTTGACCGGAAGAGAAGCAACGACAGGCCGATATCAGGCGATCTGCATATCGGGCTCGCCCTTGCGACGACGAATGACGCGGATATTTCGCGGTTTACACGGGGTTGGTTGGTTTTCTTCCTCGGGCTGGTTGGCACTGAGAAACATCTGACGTAATTTGGCTTCCAATTGCTTTTTTTTCGCTTCGTCCATTATCCTTCACTTCCAAAAACAGGTTTCTAAACGCGCTTGTCGATCGCGGCGGTCAAGATCGCCGGGATGTTCATCGACGCTTGCGCGCCCCTTTCAGCCCCAGTGGCTGATAAGCGGCGACATTTATAAAATCCCGCATCGTGCGGGCATATTAGGATGGGTGCATGGCGACCGACGCCGGAACGAGGTGTCGGGATGGCTCTATATCAGAAAAAAAGGATATGCAAGCCCAAAATACACGTTGCACCGGAAAGATTCGTTTTTTTGATAAGCTCCCTTTTGGCGGGCAAATTGCCTCGGTGAACCCCGGATCCTTTCATCCGGCCCCCGGTGATGGTCGCAATCATAGCACCAGCGACAGGACATTTTCTGAAGGCCTTATCGGCTGACGGTCAAAAAAACTTTAGCCGCCCTGCCTGATTCGGCCTGTGGGGGTTCTTACGTGTTCCCATGCTTGATTTTCAGTTTGGCATCGATGAGCTCTTTATGGGAAATACGAAGTAATTTCGACATTTTGTGCATCAGATAATCTTCGTATTTGTCCATTTTGTGATCAACGAAAACCACTTGCCAAAGCGTTTCGATGACGCCGATCTTTTCCTCTCGCGAATAATTTTCGTTGATCAGGCGGGCAAATTGCCAAAGGTCGACGCTTTCCGACAGTTCTTTGTCGGCCTCATCCATCAAGGCCGCGGCATGCGCGTCGGAAAGCCCATATTTCGACTTCAGGATCTGCAAAATAGCTTCCGTTTCCTGGGGGCTAAACGATTCATCGATGCGGGCCATTTCAATCAGCAGCGCACAGGTCGCCAACACGAGGTCATGTTCCTGCGCTCCTTGCGCGTCTTCATTCGCCTCATCGGTAGCCGAAAGTAAGCGTTTGATAAGATTAAGCATGTCACCATCCCATCTGCCAGTTTAGCCCAGGATCAAATGGCCTGACTGGCGCGTTATCGCCACATCGAATCTTTAAGGGCCGAGGATCTGCCGAAGATAGCGGAACAACATCCGGGAGGACTTGACCGCTTTTGGGGTGCCGCTGGCCTTGCGGGCATTGCGCACCAATTGAAGGAGACGCTGCCGCTCGGCTGTCGGACACTGGGCTAATACGTCCTCGACCACCGCGGGGTCCCCTTCCAACAGGGCCTCCCGCCAACCCTCCAGTTTTTTATACAAGCGAAGGTTTTGATCATCTCCCCGACGAATATTGGCTAGGGCATTTCGAATCGGTGCCACCTCAACTTGCCGCATCAAGGCCCCGATGTATTGCAGATGTCGGCGACGGGCGCCGTGCTGGGTCATGTGCCGCCCCTGTCGGACAGCCTCCGCCAGTTCCTGCGGCATTTCGACTTTCGCCAACTGGTCCGGGGAAATGCTCAGTAACGCTTCGCCCAGCTTTTGAAGGGCACGGTCTTCTTTCTTCTTTTGGGTTCGGCTTTTGGGAGGGCCTTCTTTCTTGGGAGGACTTACATCCCCTGGGGACCTGTAAGGCCTTCCCGTTGTTCGCTTCGACTCATCAGCCACGACCATGCCCCCCTGAGGCCTTACCCAGTTGTCCGCAGGCGGCCATCAAACCACGCCCCCGAGGCGCACGTTTCTGCACGTTGACCCCATAATCGATCAGGCAATCACGGAAGGCATCCAATTCCATGTCCACGGGCGGACGAAAGGCCGTGGAGGTTCCCGGATTAAGCGGAATCAAGTTCACCTTGGCCGCAAGCGGAGCCAGCCAGTGGGCGAGTTGGCGCGCGCAGGCCGGCCCGTCATTCACCCCGGGAATCAACACATAGGCGATCATGATTTCGTATCCCTTTTTCAGGGGATAGGTCAGCAAAACCTCCTGCAGGCGTGCGAGGTCGGCCGCCTGATTGATGGGCATCAGGCGGGAGCGCAGGTCATCATTGGGGGCATTCAGGGAAACGGCCAGCTTGAGGTGGGGCATCCCCAGGGCCGTCAGTTTCTGGATACCGTCGACCCGCCCGGCCGTGGAAATGGTGATATAGCGCTGGGCGATATCGAGACCTCGTTGGTCACTCAATACGCGAACCGCCTGGATGACGGCGTCAAAATTATCGAAAGGCTCACCCATTCCCATGAAGACCACATTGCGGATGCAGGCGCCGAATTGTTTCCGGGCCTGGTAAACCTGCCCAACGATTTCCTCCACGGTAAGGTGACGCAAGAGCCCCAAACGGGCGGTCTCGCAGAATCGGCATCCCATCCGGCATCCGGCCTGACTGGAGACACAAAGGGTACCATGGGATTCCATGGGCAGGATCACCGACTCGATTCGATGGCCGTCTTTAAGGGCCGTAACAAATTTAATGACGCCCTCGCGATCGGTCCGATCCACCACCTCGCCGGGTTCAAATGCCAGCGCCCGGCGCAGCCGATCCGGTAATCCCGGCGAGGCCGCCAGCGCCGGTGCCTGCCAGGCCAGCGGGTTGAGTGCCTTGTAAAATTCGCGATACAGTGCCCCCGCCAAAAAAGGACCTTTGCCGAAATGATCGATAAAGACGGCCGTCAATTCATCAAAGGTCATTTCCAATAATCGCAGCATTTTCAATTTATTGAGATATTAAACTGTATATGTTGGTTAAAGATTGCCAGGCCGATTTACCCCTGCCCAAGTACGCTGGTGGGAAGGACCGGGCCCCACCAATTCCTTCCTCAGCGGCCAACGTTTGATCCAATACCATAAAGATGATCACCTGTCTTGTCATCCAGCAAGCCCAGGGAGCTATGATGCCCTTGGAATCTCGATGGGCATGCGGTCGCCAGGATAGAGTGTGTCCTAGATCGAAGCGCCAGGTGGTTTCCCCGACCACGCAACCGTTGTCAGCAATGCATGACATTTTACGACAAAAGATTGACGGAATCCGTCAACGCCCACTACGGGAAACGCGATGGGAGCGATGTCCGTGGCCGCTCCAGAAAAGGCCAAGTCCGTCTGTACAAAACCATGGGCCGCCTTATGGCTTGATATGATTATGTTTCTCGGCGTGAAGCCATCCTTTGGGCCGCTGCGCAGACAAAGCCCGATGGCTGGCCTGGTTATTGCTAATCGAATTGGGTAGGACCCCCCGGCCGTTATCATGATGCCTGACCATAGGAATGAAACCAATGAACCCTTTACGCATCCCGCACCGCGTCAGTACGTGGGCAACGAGACCGCCGACGTCAGGATTCGCGATGGTTCTGGCGGGATTGGTGGCTCTATTTATGGTTTGCGCCATGGAGGCCGAGGCCGGAAACCGGCCGGACGAGTGGCGCAACTACGAAATGCTACTGGATTTCATCCGCATGGACAATCGGCAGGGTCCCTTGGTTGAATTCACCCGGACCGGTAAAACCGTCGATTCGGCCTTGAGTCAGGAAAACCGCCGCTTTATCAGCGAAAATGAAACGCTTCTGGAAAACATTAAAAACGAACTGAACAGTGATCAACCGAATTGGCAGCTCATGGCGGCCACCAAACATCTCATGGTCGTGCCCGAGACGCACCCGGAATATGCGGCTCTTTTCGAGAGTTATTGTCGACTGGCGGTAGATTACGTTTTGCAGGAAACCCGGTTACCCAACCCCTACCTGGCCATTACCACCTTCGCGGGCCCGCCAACTGATCCGCTCGCGCCTGGGCAAGAGGGCATCACCGCCTACCTGGTTCACAATATCGCCAACGTCTACTCGGAGGAGTATGTCTTTTTCGATCATCTGAACGCGGAGCACAAAATCACGATCAAGCTGGATAATCGGATCTACCTCGGTGAGATCGGCTCCTACTCCTCTTACCTTGTGATCGGCGAAAACAACGTCTATTCATTCGAGCGCAATCCATACACCCTGTGGCGCAACAGTGCGGAAGATCCCCTGAATGTTTTTATCGCACCCATTGAAGAGACACTGCATATCGCCCTTCGCAGCGCCACCGAAGATGCAATTAAAGCCCGGCTCGAAGAGCATCCGCCAGCCACGCGAAGCGACATCGAAGCCGTGGTCGAGGAATGGCTGGCGGTCGAAGAGGCCGTGGTCGGGGGACTGGTCAGCGCCCTGCTACCGGCAATTGTCGATGGGCTGCGGACGGACGGCGATACGATGGATATGACGCAGACCTTTTCCGAAAGAGGGGCCTTCGCAAAATACCGCTTCCTTGATCGTGGCATTGAAATTGTCAGCCGGATGGGGCTTCCCTCGGTTATTCGCATCTACCGGGAAGAGCCCCGGCAATTTAAAACCTGGTTGATGCACCCTACCCTTGAGCTGCCGACCGCGGACCGTGACCAAACCGCCGAATCCGACAGCGATGAGCCAACCGCCTGACAGACCCGTCCTTGCGGGGAAAACCGCGGGTGGTTTCTGGTGCCCTGGCCCCCTCCAATGAATGAAGGACCCGGCCAGCGGATGAAACATTGCTGATTAGCGCGGGGAATGATCCGCGGGATAACTGCCCAGCAATTTCATGTCGATCGTCAGTTTCTCCACCTGCGCCAGAACGCTGGCAATGGGTTCATCTTGCTTTGCGCCTTCAAAGTCGAGAAAGAAACTGTAGTTTCCAGGATCCGAGCGACGGGGCATCGAGGCAATCCGGGTCAGATTTATGTCGGCGGCGGCAAACAACCGCAAAACTTCGTACAACTGACCCGCCTCGTGGGGGACGGCAAAAATTATCGACGTTTTTTCCCCAGGATCTTGACAGGCTTCTCGCGAAAGCAGCAGGAAGCGAGTCGAATTGGAAGAGCCGTCTTCGATCCCTTCCTTGATCACGTCCAGATCGTAGAGTTCGGCACACAGCTTGCTGGCGATGGCGGCCGAAGCCTTGGGGCTCTCCCGGGCCAGCATTTTAGCCGCTC
>JASFFM010000325.1:0-5178 GCA_050124295.1 Desulfobacterales bacterium
TCTTGGGCAAGCCATTCGTCGGTATGGGCACGGGTTTGATCGCAACCCTCCAGCGCCGGTGATGGATCCGCAGAGGTTGCCGCGATCCGAGGCGCTAAAATCGCCCGGCAGCGCAATCTTGCTTCCCTGTAGGAATGGGTGTACGCGCAGCGGTTTTTGCCTGTCGCAACCGTCGCCTTGATACACGATCGATTCAACACGCTTTGGTATTCCACCCGTCGCTGAAGTTTTGCCAGGGGCAAGTCAGCGCAGAATTTGACAGTATTGGTTTTTGTGGTAGTCTCGAAGATATCAAACCATCCCTGGTTTTCGGGCAAGTTGTCACAAGTTGTGCGCGTTGCGCGATATCGACCGTTGGATCGGAAAAAATACCCTTTTGCCATGGGTCGATATCCAAAGGGCTGCTGAGGCTCTTTTATCGGGTGGCGCTTTATCTACAAAAACGGAACAATGAATGGAGACTGAGTGTGGGTTTTTTTAAAACGTCCGGCCGTTCGTCGACCGATCTTCTCATTGGAAAGGAAGCATTCCAGCAGGCCATCGCCAAGGAGCGATCTCGATCGGACCGCAGCAACCACGAATATTCGCTCCTGATCATATCGCTGGCGATCAAAAGCGACGAAGACAAGCGAATTGGCCGGGCCATCGCCATGATTCGCCAACGCATCCGGGCCATCGACGAAATCGGCTGGTATGAAGAGAACCAGCTGGGCATCATTCTTCCCTTCACGACCATGGCCGGCGCGGATCGTCTGGCGGGCGAAATTATCGCTATCATCACCGCCCATTTAGCGCCGGCCGAGTGTCTGGCCTGCGAGCTTTTTTGTTATGACCCGGAAACGGTTCCCGAGGCCGGAATGCCCGTCTGGAAGAAAAATCTGAAGGGATAAAATCCGGGCCCCTCCCCCGATTTAGCCCGGCTGAGGCAGCCGCGCAAAAAGACTGGCCTGCAGCGGGGCGCGTACTTTAAGGCGTCCTCAAAAACAATGGGTGTTCATTTGGAGGGCGAATCATCGAAACCAATGTCAGCTGATGAATCCGGCCGACAGGTTGAATTACCCCAAAGGATCTCAAAAAAGATTCATCCCCTATGCGATCTGTTGATCATTGCGATCACATGAGCAACCGGATCAGTACTGCCCCTTATTTCTTCACCATCCCCCAGAGGAAAAAGACCACCGCCAGGATCATCAGCAGGATACCGAAGGGCGGGTTCTTGCCGGCGATGTGCAGATTCACCCCCGAGACCAGAAGTCCCACGGTCAGCACCATCCAGGCAAAACGCTTCACCGACAGGTCGATGCGCCGAATAGCCCGCCGGGTTTCCGGTGACAGGGAGACCTGGATGGTCAAGGCGCCCTGGCGGGCGCGGGTGAGCACCTGATCGAGCTGTCCGGGGATACGCCACAGATGACGGCCCATCATGAAGAGTTCATCCCAGATGCCTTCCCATTCGCCGGTGAGCTCTTCCTTGGCAAACCGACGGGCGTAGGGCAGGGTTTTGGTCCAGGGGTCGAAATTGGGGTCCAGGTGGGTGGCCAGGCCCACCAGTATCCCCACGGCCCGCCCGATCAGGAGCATGTCGGCCTGGATCTGAAAGGGCGCCTCCGTGATGATATCCCTGTATTCCTGCCAGAAATAACGCATTTCCCGAAAGGCGGTTTCCTGTATCTTCCCCAGACGAAGTCCCCAGATGCGTCGAAGCCAATCCTGGTGGATTTCTTCCAGGCGGCGCAGGTCGACCCCTGGCTGCAGCGCGCCGGCCACAACATAAGCCTGAATGACCTTGTGGGCGTCCTGGGTTCCGAGGCCGATGGCGGCCGTGCGCATGGCGGTTTTGAGGCGTTCGGAGATGACCGCCGTCATGCCAAAGTCGATAAAGACCAGCTGAAAGGGGCGATTTTCGCAATAGGGAACGGGATCTCCCGGTTGCGGGAGGTCACAGGCCTGGACGGATTCATCTCCCGCCGGCAGGGGCCGTATGAAGAGGTTGCCCGGGTGCGGATCGACATGGATGAAGTTGGTTACGAAGATTTGACGCATATAGGCATCATAGAGCATCTCGGCCACCTGGGGCGTTGCGATGCCGGCCGCCGCCATGGCATCAGTATCACCAACCTTGATGTAGGCAACGTTTTCGAGCGTCAAGACGGATGGGGTGCTGTAATCTTCGTAGATTGCCGGCACGTAGACATGGGTTATGTCGCGGAAGTCGTCGGCGAACCGTTTCAGGTTTTCTTTTTCCTGTTGAAGATCGAGTTCGGCTCGGGTGGTGTGGATGAATTCTTCCAGCAGCATGTCCAGATCCATGCGTTGGCGGATCTGCCGGAAGTATTTAAGCCAGCCGACAATGCGCCGAAGCGCCTTGAGATCGATTTCCACGATCTCGTGGATATGGGGTCGCAGCACTTTGACGATCACATCTTCGCCGCTGGGAAGACGGGCCTGATGGGCCTGGGCCAGCGAGGCGGCGCCCATCGGTTCAGGGGCGAAGATCACGAAAATGTTCGCCAGGGGGGCCTTGAAGGCTGCTTCCACCACGATCGCGATCTCTTCAAAGGGGGCGGCGACGGCTTCGTCCTGGAGGCTGGCCAGGGCCTTGGTAATCTGCGGGGGGAAGAGATCCACGCGGGTGCTAAGGAATTGTCCCAGCTTGATCAGGACCCCGCCCATGTCGGTCGCGATGTCACAGTAGCGCCGTGCGATGGTCTGCCAGCGTTTGAGTGCCGGGGGGCGGATTCGGTCCAGCAGGGGAAAAGCGAATATCACATCCCACCAAACGGTCTGACACAGCACCCCGGCCGCAAACGCGATCACGCGATGATAGCGCTGGCGCTGCGTCGGGGCCGGTTGGGGGGCGTTACGGGCCATCAGGCGCATGTCTCCCGGGTTGGGGCGAAGGGGCAGGGCCTGACCGGCGAAGTGCACGAGGACATCATTAGGGGGTCAGGGGAAAAAGGGCAACCGTTCCGTGCACAGGGAAACCGAATTGCCTACTGGAATGCCCGCCGGCAACAGGGCCATTTAGTGCTTTAGACAACACGATAACTATCAATATTATGGTGCACACTTGTTTGAACTGCAAGCCTGCCGGCAGCCTCAGCCAGAAGAAGGCCGCTCGAGGCAGGCCGAAGATGATGTCAAGTCAATCCACCGTCGCGACGGCCGGCTGTCAACGCCGTTGACAACGGCGGCGGCCATTTCGCCATTCGGGCTGTTTTGGGAACGCCCGGATTTCGCAATGATCCGGGGGCCTCAAGCGGTTCTGAGGCTGCGCTTTCGCTGTTAACGGCAGGCCTGGCACATTTAATGCTCTTTTGATTGGCAACACGCGCGTCAGCGATCCGAAAAATCACCGGCCGCCCTTCGCTTGGTCTGCACGTCCTTGAAACGATTGTCGATCTTCACCTTGGAGGAACGCTGATCACGGCTGAATATCAGATGTGGGTCGCGGACGGGTCCCCATCGATAGCGACCGTCGGCAGGCCGCCATGGTTTGCCCCCAACAGAGATCATAATGTTTCCCAGGAGGCCGCAAATGGAAAGAACATCTACAGAACTGGTGTTCGATTGGTTTGAAGAAGTATGGTCCCAGCCGCAAGAGGACGAAAACCCGTGCGGGCCGGAGGCTTCCTACGCCATCTCCGGCGGTGGTGCTTCCGTTCCGGTGAGTTCGGAGGAATTTCGGCGGGCGCACCGCAGTCTCAAGGAAGGGCTGGCCGACATTCACCTGGGTTTCGAGTCTTTTGCGAGTGACGGCGACCGGGTGACCTGCGACATGGTGGTCAAGGCGCGCAACAAGGTTTCTGGCGAGCCGGTCGCGTTCCGTTCCCGTTTCAACGGCGAGGTCCGCGATGGCCGGCTGGTGAGTTCCAGCAATGCGATTGACTATCTCCTGGCGAAATGACGTTATCTTTGCAAGCGTCGCAAATCGGCCAGAGCGCGGGTTTTGGCCATCTCTGAGCGGGAAGGGATTCTGCGGGATGCAGCATCGTCACCCAAGGCCATCGGTTCGTGTGCGTGCCGGGGGGTGAGGAAGGCGATCGCCGAAGCGCTGCTTGATGACCCGTGGCCCGGGACGCAGCAGATCAAACCAAGGATATCTTGAGCAGGCGGTCGGAGTGGTCGATCCGAAAGACCTGGAGGGGTTTTTGGGCGGAGCCTCCCAAAGGTTCCCCGTGATAGTTGAAGACGGATTGTCCGACGCTGCAACACTGGATGCGATCGGTTCCTGCTTGGGGGTCGATGCGACGGCCCATGTGGGAGCAGCGATTGGCGAAGGCATGCAAGGCCCCGTCCTGGCCGTGAACCACCAGGGTGCGGATCGGCAGGCCTTTGCCTTCTAAACGTATGGCACTCCCCGGGCGATCGAGTTCCGGCACCCGATCCAAATGCAACCGGATCTGCTGATCGGCATACTCCCAACAGGCATCATCGGACGGGGGCCGGGTTTCGCAAATGCCGAAGATCCGTTTCAGTAGTTTCATAACCTCTTCTCCTCCCGCCGGCATCCGTCCGGCCGGTCAACGATGGTACGATCCTGCGCCGCAAGGCGGCCTAAGGCCTTACCTTGGCCGTATCCTCTAGGAGATAAGCCCTCTTTCCTTGGCCATGTTCAGATAGGTTTCCACGATGTTGGCCGGCGGTACATACTGCGCATCGGTCTGCTTCTGGCGCATGACCATGGCCTCGTTTGGGCATGCGGCCACACACAGGCCGCATCCGATACAGCGTTCCAGGTCGATCCGGGCGATGTCGTCCATGGTGATGGCCGCCATCTGGCAGCGCTCCACGCAATCCTCGCAGGCGATGCAGTCCTCTTCGATGACCTCGGCATAAAAATTGGTGTGCACCACCTTGGCCGGGCTGTCCAGCGTCTTGAGGTTTTTCAGCACTTGGCAGCAGCAGCCGCAGCACATGCAGATGTTGGTGGGTTTTTGGGCGTTTCCGGGTTGCAGCACCAGGCCGGCGTCCATGCCCTTGCGCAGGGTTTCGAGGGCTTCCTCCTGGGTGATGGCACGTCCCAGCCCGTTTTCTTCGTAGTAGTAGGCGCCCCCTCCGAACGTCAGGCAAACCTCCATGGGCTTGTCGCAGCCCTTGCCGACCATGTCGTGCTCCCGGCGGCAGATACAGGGGGCCACCACGATTTTGGACTGGCGACGAATGATCTCCTCGGCC
>JASFFM010000326.1:0-5173 GCA_050124295.1 Desulfobacterales bacterium
CGGGGCGACAATGTTTTGACCGACGACGCCAAAAAGGAAGCCGTCTACCGCATGTATGCGGGGTATAAAAAGGATTTTCCGGCGGTCATCGATATTTCCCCTCTGCAGGCCATGGAACTGCAGGCCCAGGATAAGGTCGTGTTCGTGGATACCCGCAAGCCGGCTGAAATGGCGGTCTCGATACTCCCCGGCGCTGTTTCCGAGGAAGACTACCGAAGACATCTTGATCGCTACCAGGGCAGAACCGTCATCGCCTATTGCACCATCAGCTACCGCAGCGGCCTGTTTGCCCGCGAAATGGCCGCGCGTGGCATTCATGTGGTCAATCTTCAGGGCGGTATTCTGGCCTGGTTGCTGGAGGGCGGCACGGTGGTCGACAGCCAGGGGCGTCCCACCCGCCGTGTGCACGTCTACGGCAGCCAATGGGACTATGCCCCCAGCGGCTACGAGAGTGTGCGGTTCAGTCTCTGGCGGCAGGCGTTTTAGCGGGGAAGGGTTGGCCCGATCGGCGACGCTGGCAACTGCCTTCCCCTTACGCTCAGAAAGGGAGGGGGGCCCAGCGAGAACGGGCTATTTTCATGTTTGCCGGTCCTTGCGGCGGACCGCGGTCTTGTCCAGTGTCTTGCGCACGTGCTCGGAGAGCGTGGTGATGTTGAAGGGCTTTTGAATGAAGCCCTGGCAACCACGCCGCATAATGGTTTCCGCTTGGCCATTGATGGCATAGCCGCTGGAAAGCAGAACCGGCAATTGTGGCCGAAGCTGCTGAATCGCATCAAAAACCTTGCCGCCATCCATGCCCGGCATGATCAGATCGAGGATAACGAGGTCCAGATCGTCCCCCATCTGCTCGATCATCGCGATGGCTTCTGGGCCCCCGTTGGCGGCCCGGACGCGATATCCCAGCTTGGTCAGCATGGCCTGCCCCACATCGAGAATCATGGTTTCATCGTCCACCAGGAGGATGGTCTCCTCTCCTTTAAGCAGACCGCTGGCAACCGTTTCTTCCGAGGCAAGCGCCTTGCCTGATAGGGGCAGATAAATTTCAAAGGTTGTGCCCTGTCCCGGCTGAGATTCAACCGATATCAGGCCGCCATGATTCATGATGATACCGTAGGCGGACGCCAGCCCCAGGCCGGTTCCCCTTCCTTTTTCCTTGGTGGTGAAAAAAGGGTCGAAAATCCGCTGACGGGTTGCTTCGTCCATGCCAATGCCCGTATCCGTAAGAGAAAGCATGGCGTAGCGCCCCGGCGCGATTTGATGCGGCTTGCAGCGATGGCTGTCCAGGCTGACGATGCCGGTCAGCAGATAGAGATCCCCACCCTCTGGCATGGCCTGCCAGGCATTGACATACATATTTAACAACACCTGCTCCAATTGACCGCGGTCGGCATTGACGATCAGAGGAGATGGATGGGGTTTGCTTTGGATGCGGATTTCCTTGCGGGTGCGAGCGAACATGGCGGCACTTTCCAGGGCCAGCGCATTGATATCGAGGGGCTTGACCTCGTACTTGCCGCCCCGGGCAAAGCCCAGCAGCTGTTTGGTCAGATGGGTCGCGCTGAGGACATATTCTTCGATGGCCTGCAAATGCTCCTGGTGGGGATGGGAAGCCGGGAGGTCGATATTCATCAACGAAGCGCGCCCCTGGATGCCCATCAGCAGGTTGTTGAAGTCGTGAGCGATGCCACCAGCCAGAGTGCCCAGGGATTCCATCTTCTGGGCATGTTGCAATTGTTTTTGCAAGCTGCGGTTCTCTGCCTCGGCCTTCACTTCCGGGGTGATATCGCGCAGGTGTTCGATGACTTTGACCAGACGGCCGTTTTCATCCAGGATGGGATAGGCGCGCACGTCCAGCCAGGCATCCAGAGCCTTTTCGTAATGCTTCACGGAGGCTGGTCGCTTGGTACGATAGCACTGGGAGGTGGCGCACCGTTCGCATTCTTGGTTGCGGCCGATGAGCTCGTAGCAGCGCTTTCCAACGACCTCTTCCGGGCCCATGTCAAGCAAGCGGTAGCCTGCGGCATTGTAACGAATAATGTGATGCTGATCATCCTGAACGCCCAGCACGTCGGGAATGGCGTCAAAGGTGGCCTCCAGCAGGGTAGAGGTCTGCTCCAGTGCTTTGGTCCGCTCGCGAACCATCTTTTCCAGACGCGTCTGGTAGCGGGCCAGTTTTTGTTCGGCCCGCTTGCGGCTGTCGATATTCACATGGCTGCCGACCATTAGGACCGGATGGCCGTCATCGTCCCACTCGCAGACCTTGCCGCGCCCTAAAATCCAGATCCACGGGCCGGATTTTGTCCGCAGTCGGAACTCGATCTCGTAGCTTTCGCTACGATTATCGATATGGTTTTGAATGATCTCCTGGGTCGGCTTGAGATCGTCCGGATGCAGCAAACTGACCCAGGTGTCATAGCTGGCCGGCAGTTCGTCGGGTTCATACCCCAGCATGGTGTAATAACGCGCGCTGAAATAGGCCTCTCCAGAGGGGATATGCCAGCTCCAAATGCCGTCGCTGGTGGCCTCCAGCGCTGTCGTCAGAAAGGTGTCTTCTTGAGCATTGCGCGGATCCAATTCAGGCCGCGCGGGGCGGGGGCTGGCATTACGATCGTTAGGGAGGGATTTGCCAGGCGAGGGTGCCGTCATAGCCATATCCAATAGTTATCTTCGCAGCCTGGTGTTCTCGCGTGCACAGGGGTCTACTTATTGAAGTCTATCCCAAGGCTGGGGTTGCTGCAAGGAATGAATCTAAAAAAGAGGGCCTGTCCGCGATCGGATCAAGCCGAGATCAGGATTGAGCCCTCCCGGCGGGAGCAAACCCCACGGGTCGCCGGACCGGCGAAGCGTCCTCATGGTCCCGGGTTACCCCCCATCACCACGGCAATGGTCGGGATATAAGGCCGCATTTTGACGATACAGGCCGCGACCATTTCCAAGCCCAGGGCCTGGAAATAGAACTGCAACGCGGTCAAACCGCCAAACAGGAAAGCGCCGATCGCCGCCCGCAAGGGATTCCCGGTGGCGAAAATCAACATGGCGATGAGGCACTATGCCCTGGTCGCCGGTCGAGGATGGGTGAAAGAGGATCTCGCCGAAAACGGGAATTGCGGCCAAACCGGTGATCGGCAGAGCATGCAGCCTGACGGCGGGCGGCGTTTCGATAAGCGCGGCCGACGAGGTTGGTCATCCCCATGCCCAAAAGGGTCAGGGCCAGCCCGACCACGATGATGCCGTCGGAACCATCGCCTTCGGCCGGTCCCCGACGGAGGCAAAATGATTACCGCGCACCTCGGCTTTACCGGCCAAGGCCCGGCTGAGCCACATGACACCGACGATTTGAGATTTGATGGGGAATCCAGCCTGGCAAGCGGCCCGCTGATTGAGGCCCATGGCCCTCACGCTCTAGCCCCAAGGGATGCTGCGCAGGGCGCCTTGGAGCAGGCTGGCCCAAACGAGGGTTAGCAAAAGCCCCGGGTGGACGCGGGTGCCGAATTAGTCGGGCCGCCGGCCGCATCGACCATCGGCGTGGCCGGACTGATCCGTGCGGGCGGCAGGTGGCGCGCCCCAAATAAGCCCGCAGCCGCGGCGCAGATGCCCCCCCGACGCGTTGCTCCTCGCCGCCGATGGCCCCCAACGTTTGGTGGCCGCCAGTGCTACCGCCAGACCCTGATCGGCGGGCATGAGGCCAGTGCGGTCTAATTGTGTCGCATTTTTCTGCGAACCAGTCCGGCCACCTTGTCCCGGCTGATCGGGCTCAGACCCAGGGCTTCGCTTTCCCGTTCGAACTGGGCCGGGCTGCCGTAACCGCCCACATAAGCATTGAGTCGGGCAGCCGCGGTGGAATCCACCAGGTCCCGGTGATCCGGGAACATTTGAGACAGCTCCCGCATCAAAGCCCGCTCACGTTTCAGAATGTATTTCTGGTGGTAGTCCTCGGCGCGGGTAAACGATTGCAGGGGAAGCACTTCGGTGCGCACCGGGCGACCGAGTCGGTTGGCGACCCGATTTCTTGATTCCAGCGCCATCTGCTGCTGCCGTGCATCATGGTAGAAAACGGCATGCCAGTATTGCCGCCTGGGGGACTGGCTGGCCGGCCGATGGCTATCCCAGAAAATGGCCAGCAAATCCGCATAGGATATCCGCCGCGGATCAAAATCGACCTGAACGGCTTCCGTGTGATCGCCGATGTTATGGTAGCTCGGGCGGTCCATCAGACCGCCGGCGTACCCCGCGCGCGTCCGGATGACGCCTTCGATGGCCCCAAACTGGGCATCAATGCCCCAGAATCAGCCCAGAGCGAAGGTGGCGGTATCGAAGGCCTGGGGAGCAGCGGCATCGATTGGCGGGATGGCCGCCGGCATCATAGCGGTTGGCAATTGATCTTTCATATCAGACGCCTCCGGCAAGGATTGGTGGGTGGATCGGTAGTCTTCGGTTGGGGAACAAGCCCCCGTCCAAACCATGGCCATCAGGACAACACTTCCCCAAACGATAAGAGCGTTAATCATCTTCACGGTGAATTCCTTTATCAACGTTTGCTGATGATGGGACCGATCCCCCTTTTTCAGTTATTTTTCGTGCGTGGGCTCTTTCGCCGACGGTGGGTATCGAATCTATATTAAGCACCATTTTAGGCACTTCTGTAAAAATTTCATAAAGATTTGGGATCGGGGCCGCTTCCCCATGGCCGTGGCACGGCCAAAGGGGGAGCGGATGGCGTTGTGCGATTTTAATGTGGATTTCTCGCCGGGCCGCTCTGCCGTGGGCAGCGGAATTGAGGACAAATTTTGCCCGCATAGGTCGATAAACCGTCTATGCTCTTCCAGGCGGCCCTGACCGCCGTGCTCTCTTGATCCGGCCAACGATCCAATGCTGAGGCTCCAATCCAGGGAATGCGAATGCCCTGCGATCCCCAAGAAATTCAGGTGCTGTTGGTTGAAGACACGACGGATATGCGAAAAATCGAGATCAAGACCCTCCAAACCTTAGGCTTGGGGGGTATCCTGGAGGCGCTGGACGGTGACGGAACCATGGGCCTTCGCGGGGATGGCCGCAAGGTCGACCTGATGATCAGCGACTGGAATATGCCCAACAAGGACGGCGATGAACTGCCATGCTGGGTCAGGGACAATGCCGATACCCGTCATATCCCTTTTTTGATGGCCACCGGTCG
>JASFFM010000327.1:0-5161 GCA_050124295.1 Desulfobacterales bacterium
GCAACGAGCAGAATAAGGCGCAGGGGCCCGTCATTCGGCGGCCGTGGATGAATTGCGACGGTTGGAAGAAACCGGCTGAAGTGCAGGGATGCGCTTTTCAGCCGGCAGCGACCGCCAGCAAAAAAAGGAGATAACCCGCCCGGGCGTTATCTCCTTTTGGTGTGCGTATGGTGCCGGAGGGGAGAATCGAACTCCCACGGGCGCAAGGCCCACCAGATTTTGAGTCTGGCGCGTCTACCAATTTCACCACTCCGGCAAAAAACAGGTTTTATTCCTTAGACAAACGGCCGCCGATTGTCAACTCAAACCATGGCGACTGCATGAGCGCTTAGGGATTTTCCGAACCGGTCGAGGGCGGTCCGCCGCGCCGGGTTAGGCCTGACGCCTGCCCTTCCGCCGGAGGGGGCATCGCCACCCCATCCACCGTATTCTGGATAGCGCTTACCGCAACCGCCCCTTCACGCAACACCACTACAGCGGAAGGCCGCACATCGACCACCGTCGATCCGATACCCGGTACCAGCGGGCCGGCATCCAAAATCAGATCCGCTGCGCGAACCATCGCCGGATGAAGATCTTCGCTCCGGTGACAGCCGGGGCGGCCAGACAAATTGGCGCTGGTGGCCGTGAAAGGCCCGCTTAGAGCCTGCACGATGGCCCGGCACACGGGATGACCGGCAAGGCGAATACCGATGCGTCCGGTGCCACCGGTTAAGATGGCCGGAAGATTCGATCGGGCCTTGAGAACCATGGTCAGCTTTCCAGGCCAGAAAGCATCCATCAGCGCCACAGCACGCTCGTCGACGTCCTGTGCATATTTCCAAACGTCTTTCCGCGAAGCCACCAGAATCAGCAGGGCCTGATCGAGCGGTCGCTGTTTGCATTCAAATACCCGTTCAACGGCCCGGGGATTCAAAGCGTCCACCCCCAGGCCGTAAAGATGGCGGGTCGGCACAACCACCATGCCGCCTTTGCGCAGGGTATCCGCCGCCCGAAGAATGACAGCCGGATCGGGTGCGGCCGGATCGATGGTTCTGAACTTACTCAACCCGTTCAAGGGTTTCGGATTTACGCACGACCTGATCCGCCATCTCCTGACGGTAGGCCGTCAGCCGTGCCGCCAGGTCCGGATTGGAAAGCGCTAGAATCTGAACCGCCAACAGCCCGGCATTCTTGGCCCCTGGTTTGCCAACCGCCATGGTAGCAACCGGGAGCCCCGGCGGCATCTGGACTGTCGACAGAAGGGCATCCAGCCCCTGCAAGCAGGATGAATCGATGGGCACACCGATCACCGGCAAGGTCGACTGGGCGGCCATGGCACCTGCCAGATGGGCGGCATGGCCCGCACCGGCGATGATGACTTTGATCCCTTTTTCAGGCGCGCTGCGGGCCCACTCCGCCGCGCGTTCCGGTGTCCGGTGGGCCGAAGCAACGACCATTTCATAGGGCACATGGAATTTCTTCAGAATACCGACGGCGCCATGCATCACCCCGAGATCGGAGTCGCTTCCCATGACGATGCCCACGGCGGGTTTTTGTTGAAACCGCAGCAGGGCTTTCTGGCCGATATCCTTCCGATAGTGCACTTTGCTCCACTTGATCTTATCGACCGCCTGGTATGCCTTTTGAATGGCTTTTTCGACCGTATCACCCAGAGCGGTGACGCCCAGCACGCGCCCGCCGTTGGCAACGATCTTCTTGTCCTTGGATCCGGTACCGGCATGGAAAACGACGACATCCTTCAAGCGCCCGGCGGCCGCCAGACCGTCGATGGGAAACCCCTTGCCGTATTTCCCCGGATAGCCGCCGGAGGCCATCACCACACACACCGTGGCCCGTGGATCGAGTTCCAGCCGGCAACGATCCAGCTGGCCGTCGATGATGGCCTCCATGATGGGGACGATGTCGCTCTTTACCCGCATCAGCAATGGTTGCGCTTCCGGATCTCCAAGCCGGGCATTGAATTCCAGAACGCCAATCTTGTCCCCGTCGATCATCAACCCGGCGTACAGAAACCCTTTGTAGGGCCGCCCTTCCGCCGCCATGCCCTCCACGGTGGGAATCATCACTTCCTGCATGACACGCTCGTGAAGATAGCGGTCCACGATGGGTGCCGGGGAATAGGCACCCATACCGCCGGTATTGGGTCCTTTGTCATGGTCGAAAACCGGCTTGTGATCCTGGGAGGATGGCAGGGGCAAAACGGTCTTCCCGTCTGTAAAGGCGATAAAAGAGGCCTCTTCACCCACCAGGCACTCCTCGACCACGGCCTTTTCGCCGGCCGCCCCGAATTCTTTTTTCACCATTACCCGGTCCAGGGCCGCCAGCGCTTCTTTTTCGGTCTGGCAGACAATCACGCCTTTGCCGGCCGCCAACCCATCGGCCTTGACCACAATGGGGGCCCCCATTTTTTTGATATAGGCCCGGGCCGGTTGCACACGGGTAAAGGTTTTGCCTTTGGCGGTGGGCACCCCGTATTTCTCCATGATGTATTTTGAGAAAGACTTGCTGGCTTCCAATTCCGCGGCTTTCTGTGATGCACCGAAAATTTTGAGGCCTTGGGCCTCGAAAATATCGACAACGCCCTTGGCCAGGGGACCCTCCGGCCCGCAAATCGTCAGATCGATCTTTTCTTTTAAGGCGAACGCCACCAGCGCCTGCACGTCCTCGGCATCGATGGGTACGCACTTGGCCACAGACGCAATTCCGGCATTGCCGGGGGCACAGAATACTTTCTTGACCAGGGGGCTCTGCGCAACTTTCCATGCATAGGCATGCTCCCTGCCGCCGCTTCCGATCACCAGCACTTTCATAAAGACCTCCCCTCTCTCCTAACTGTGTTGATGGTTGACCCGCTTGCCCGCCCCACACAGGTCATCACGATCCAGCCGCTGCCCTGCGGCGGGAACGTCCTTCCAGGCTGAGTGCTATCAGCCGGTCCAATAACCGCGTGAAATCCAATCCGGCCTTGGCGGCCGCCTGGGGAAACAGGCTGGTTGCCGTCATACCGGGGATGGTGTTGGTTTCCAAAACATAGATGTCATCGTCGTGAATGATCATATCTGTCCGGCTGTACCCACGGCAAAATAATGCTTCATGGGCCTGGATGGCACAGGCCTGAGCCCTGTCCGTCAGAGAAACGCTGATCCGTGCCGGGCAAATTTCGGTTGTTTCACCCGCCTTGTATTTCGCCTCGTAGTTAAAGAAGGTGTGCCCCTCACCCGGTATGATTTCAATGAGCGGCAGTGCCTCGGGGTCGTCATTGCCCAGCACACCGCCCGTCACCTCGGTGCCTTCGAGGTATTTCTCCAAGAGCACCAGCTCATCATACTTGAACGCTTCCTCGACGGCATCCCGGAGTTCCTTCTCCGAAGCGGCGATGGACATGCCGATACTGGAACCGCCTTCCACCGGTTTGACGACGATGGGCAACCCAAGGTGCTGTACACAGCCGCCCAGTTCCGGGATGGGACCACGCCGGACCATACAGTAGGGAGGAATCTTTAATCCGGCATGTTCATACAACCGCTTGGCGACCAGCTTGTTCATGGCCACGGCGCTGCTCATAACCCCTGCGCCCTGATAGGGGATATCGAGCAGATCCAGCATCCCTTGAATCGTGCCGTCTTCCCCGAAGGGACCGTGCAGGATAACCAGGGCGGCATCGATCTTATCGGCATCGGCCACCAGTTTGGGCAGATCGGTTTGGGGATCGTAGCGAATGATGTCATAGCGTGTTTTATCCAGGGCCTGGTAAACCTGTTCACCACTGTTCAGCGACACTTCTCTTTCGGAGGATATCCCTCCCGAAAGCAAGGCAATCGTGTTTTTTTTCATTGCTATGATTCCTTTGGGTGAGAAGGTGGGTAATGGGCCATTTTCCGACATCACCGGGCGACGATCAAGGACGGAAAATATTCTGCTTGGCCTTTTCGTACTCGTCCAGTGTTATGAGTCCGCTTTGCAGCAATCGGGCAAGTTCGGTGAGATCCTGGACCTTTGATTCACCTGACCATTCCAGCTGTTGGGGTGTCTCCGGTCGGTCGTTATCCAGCAGCGGCCGGGAATGGGGCCGCCCGACGCGAAATTGCGCCAAGCCTCCCAGCAAACTGACCTCCACGGTCTTGTTTCGGAACAGGGGTGAATTGAGCGTTTCACGCAGGCTGCGGCCCTCCGCTTTTAGCCGCCGGTAGAACCAGTAGCCCGATGCCAGGACCGCAAACGCGCCAAATAGAAAGATCCATAGCATGTAATGGATGATGCCGCGGAAAAAGAACACCAGAAATCCCAACCCCATCAATAAAAAAATGTGCAGGATCAGGATCAGATAGGCCAACATGACGCTCTTGATGAGGCCTTCGCCGTCACTTTTCTTGAAAATCGACATAGCGCCCAGCATTATCGTGCGCAATTTGGGTCAATGGTAATCCAGGTCTGGAAGGGTGGGGCGCCACGTTGAGGATTGGGCAACCGTTTCCACCTTGAACGTCGTCGGGTGGGTGGATGGGTGCGTACGCCGCCCTTATGGTGACACATCCTTTTCCAGCCGCCCCACCAATTGTTCGACATAGTGCTGGGGCATTTCCATATCCGCGGAACCATTGCGCATGGTGTTGAGTTTAAGGATAAGGTAGTTGAGCTTTTTCAACGTCCGATAACGGGCCTTTGTTTCCGTCATACCCGCCAAAAGATCCTCGGTGCGGTGGATTTCGTTCTTCACCTCGACCTCGGGTGGGAGGCAGTCGGCATTTCTCAATATTCGATAAGACAACCGCAGATCCTCGGAGACCGTGTCGCCGATCACATCCCGGGGAAGGGGTTTCCCGGACCCGTTCAGGTTTTCGAAAAGGCCGCGCTTTTGGGCCTTTTTAATCCGTTCTTCGACAATTTTTTCAAACCCACTGAACATGGAAACCTTCCTAATGACGGTTATTCTCATCAGCCCCGCCTCTCGGCCAACCAGCGACCAGCCCGCCAGAACCATCACCTGTATAATACATGGCGGAATGGATTTTCAAGATCTAAAGCCTTTCCAGGAGGAGGCCGCTACAACCTCGGGAGACAAAGCGATACCTTTACAGGCGTGATTGGAGGGACCGAAGCATTGGCTGGAACAGGCGGGAAGGCATGCTACCCCAAACCAGTACCAGAGCTTGCTTGC
>JASFFM010000328.1:0-5131 GCA_050124295.1 Desulfobacterales bacterium
TTGCAGGCCAATTTTGCGCCCCAGCAGATCCATGGCCTGGATGCCGTTGGTCCCCTCGTAGATCGAACCGATGCGCACGTCCCGCAGCAGCTGCTCCACCGGATATTCCCGGGTGTAGCCATACCCACCATAGACCTGCACGGCCTGGGAGCAGACCTCGAACCCGCGGTCGGTACAATAAGCTTTGAGCACCGGGGTCAATAAATCCAGCAGTCCCTGGTGGTAGGCCCGCGTCTCGTCTTCGGCCGCGCACCTGATCTTGTCGAGCAGAAGGGCCCCGTAATAGACGAAACTGCGCATACCCTCCACATGGGCTTTCATCCACATGAGCATGCGCCGCACATCCGGGTGCCGGATAATCGGGACCTGGGGTGCATCCGCCTCGAAGGTCTTCTCCAGATCCCGCCCCTGCCGGCGCTCCCGGGCATAGTTCAAGGCATACAGATACGCCGCCGATGCGCTCGTGGCGCCGATCGCGCCCACCAGCAGGCGGGCGGCGTTCATCATATGAAACATGACCTTCATGCCCCGGTTTTCCTCCCCCAGCAACAGGCCGCGACATGTTCCCCGGCTGCCGAAAGCCAGGCTGCAGGTGGGGCTGGCATGGATGCCCATCTTCTTTTCGATGCCGGTGCAGACAACATCGTTGCGCGAGCCCAGGGAGCCGTCCGCATGGACCCAGATCTTGGGAACGATAAAGAGCGAAATGCCCCGGGTGCCAGCCGGAGCCCCTTCGATCCGCGCCAGGACCGGGTGGATGATGTTTTCGGTCAGGTCCTGCTCCCCGCCGGAGATGAAGATTTTGTTGCCCGTGATCAGATAGCTGCCGTCGGCTTGTTGACAGGCCGAAGTGGTCAAGGCACCGACATCCGAGCCGGCTTCGGGTTCGGTCAAGACCATGGTTCCGGCCCACTTTCCACTGTACATTTTTTGGAGGAACATTTCTTTCTGCGCCGCGCTGCCGAAAATCTCGATCATCTCCCCGGCCCCGACACAGCCAAATCCGAAAAGCGTAAAAGCGTAGTTGGCGCCCAGATGAAAATCCGACACGGCCTGGGCCACGAGGTAAGGCAACCCCTGTCCGCCAAACGCGGGGTTGGCCGTCAAGCCGATCCACTCCCCTTCGAGAAACCGTTCATAGGCGCGATGGAAGCACTCTGGCATCCGCACCTGGCCGTCTTCAAAGGTCAGGCCGACCCGGTCCCCCTCGGTCAGGGTCGGCAAAATCTCCTTGATGGCCAGCTGACGGGCCTCGTCGATAATCATGTCAAAAGTCTTGCGGTTAAATGTATTAAAGACCTCCTGGCGACAAAGCGCTTCGGCATCGAATTGTTCGTAGAGCACGAAGTCAACATCCCGCCGGTCGGCGATCAACAGGGCCATGATTTTCTCCTCCTCTCGGATAAAGACCGATGCTGGCAGGCCTAATTGTAAAACGTTCGGGAAACGGCCACGGTTCGCTTTTGGCGTGGGTATCGGTTGCCATCGCCTGGGTGCCGTTCACCATGGACACTATCGCACCGCATGAAGCCCCGCGGTAAGCCGTCGATACAGAAATGGAGATTTTCGTTCTGCTCAAGGCCGCCCAGGGGGTCCGGCGCGGTGTACGGTTGGGCGCCGCCGCCGGGAAACCCGCCGCGACCCGCGGCGCTGGGCCGAAAAGACCATTTCGTGGCCGGCACTAAAGCCGCAGGAATTTGGCCGCGATACTCTTCATGATCTCATTGGTCCCGGCAAAGATCGACATCACCCGCACGTCTCGAAAGGCCCGTGCCAGGGGATGATCGTCCTGGATGGCACGCAGCCCCAGCAGGTCCAGGCTGCGGTCGGCCACCCGCTTGGCCATCTCGGTGGTATAGCATTTGGCCATGGATGTCTCCACGATCACGTCCAGTCCCTCCATATGATCGGCGATGAGCTTGTCGATAAAGGTTCGCCCGAGCTTGACCTCGGTCAGCAATTCCACGATGGCAAACTGCACGGCCTGATATTTGGACAGAGGGCGGTCGCCTTCCCTGTGCTGCTTGCAGTAATCGATGGTCCACGCCATGATACGCTCGGCTGCGGCCACCGCACCCAGGGCGGCCACGATGCGCTCCTGCTGGAGTTTTTCCATGAGCATGAGAAAACCGCCGCCTTTGGTGCCCAGACGATTGGCCCTGGGTATACGGCAGTTGGTAAAAAAAAGCTCGGCCGTATCCTGGCTGTGCCAGCCCATTTTTTCCAGGTGCCGACCACGCGTGAAGCCCTCGGTACCGTTTTCCACCAGGTAGAGCGACAAACCCATATGGGGGTTTTCAATGTCCGCCTCCCGGGCCGCCACGATCACCAGGTCACAAAGCAGCCCGTTGGAAATAAAGGTCTTGGCCCCGTTGAGCACCACCATATCGCCGTCTTCTTGCGCCAGGGTGCGCATACCGGCCAGGTCACTGCCGGCGTCCGGCTCGGTCATGGCAAGGGCGGTGACGATCTCTCCGGAAACACATCCCGGCAAATAATGCCGCTTCTGGTCTTCGCTGCCAAAGGCCGTAATGTAGGGCACCACGATGTCGTTGTGCAGGGCGGCCGCCAAACCGGTGATGCCGGTGCGCGACAACTCCTCGGTCAGAATGACGGCATGCAGAAAATCTTGGCCCTGGCCGCCGTATGCGGGGGGCACGTCCATACAAAGAAAGCCGCCCTGACCCATCCGGCGCCAGATCTCTCGGGGGACGATGCGCGCCGCCTCCCACCGGTCGCCCAGGGGGGTCACTTCCCGGGCCAGAAAGGCCGCCAGTCGTGCGCGAAAGCGCTGATGGTCGGCGGTGTACTTGAGGATATCCATGGGCACCCTCTCGGGTTATGACAGTCGCTAAAAAGGCTTGCGCGGGCCCAGGGCCCTTGGATGACGCCCGGCACCCTTCAGGGGGCCGGCCCTGTTTTGCGCAATTGGTAGATGCCCTCGGTCTCGGCCACCACGCGATGGTCCGCATCCCGGATCGCGGTTTGCAGGATGAATTCCGCTTTCCCTTCGGTTTCGGCTTCGGCGGCGATGCGCCCGGCCTCTTCCCGGGTCATGGCAACTTCCACGGTCACATCGGTGAGGGCCGGCCGCCGAAAGCGGATTTGCATGGCTTTGAGCAGCGGGTAAAACCGTTCCACATCAAACGTCGTCAGAAACAGGGCGCCACCAGGAAGTTCGGCCACGGTGAACAGGGCCCCGGCATAGATGGAACCGAGATGGTTGGCGTTGCCTTCCAGCGGCAGGCCCAGCTTGACATGCCGCGGTGCCATGATGAGCGCCCGCAGGCCGATCCGCTCGACAAAGGCAAATGGCTTTTCGATGAAGGCCTTGGCTTCTTCAGGGCGCAGCACCACGGTCATGGATGTTCTCCTGTGCCGATCAACGTTGAGGCCGGGACCCCCAGGGGAAAGCGATAGGATCTTCCTTGACGATCGAAGAGAACCAGGACACGGTAGCGGGTCAGGCGGGCCGGGTCCATGTCGGCGTACAGGGCGACCACATCCCCCGGCGCGACGTGCCGTCCCCCCGCCGGGCAAACCGCTGTCCATTCCAGCGCCGGCGCGCCCTGCTCGAGCCGGAAACGACTCTGGATGTCAAGGGCCGCCGCCCCCCGGTTGACGATGCGGATCTCCAGGCTCTGGTCCGGCAGCCCGCCCCCGCAGCATTTGCGGGCGAATATCTCCGCCACAGGGGAGTCGGGTATGATCGTCACGGCCAGCATAGTCAAACATCCACGGGGGGATACGATGGATCGCCATTTTGTCCGGTTTTAGGGCCCATAGCGCCCCACAATCGCAATCGAGCAGATATTCATCTGGGGAAACCCCCCCAGGTTGTGCGTCAGACCGAACCGCGGGTCCTCCAGCTGACGCTCCTCGGCACGCCCCTGCAACTGCAGGTACATCTCGTAGAGCATGCGCAGACCCGAAGCGCCGATGGGGTGGCCGAAGCATTTCAACCCGCCGTCCACCTGGCAGGGCAGCTTTCCATCACGGTCATAGAACCCATCCATGATATCGAACACCGCCCGACCCCGCTGGGAGATGTGCAGATCTTCCATGGTCACCAGTTCGGTGATCGAAAAGCAGTCATGGACTTCCATCATGCTGAGCTCCTCACGCGGATTTTCAATACCGGCTTCCTGGTAGGCTTTCACACTGGCCTTGCTGGTGGTTACGAAATGCTCCCCGTCCCACGCGTTGTAACCCATCTCCTCACCGTTGCTGAGGGCCAGTTGCAGGGCCTTCACGGAAACGATGGTCTCCTTGCCGAGGCCTTGGGCGATCTCCGGCGTGGTCACAATGGCGCAGGCCGCACCGTCGCTTACCCCGCAGCAATCGAAGAGTCCCAGGGGATGGGCGATGATGGGGGCCGCCATGACCTGCTCCTCGGTAACGGCCTTGCGCAGGTGGGCTTTAGGGCTGAGTACCCCGTTGGCGTGGCTCTTGGCAGACACATGGGCCATGGCCCGCTTGAGCTCCTGATCTTTGATACGGTATTTGGCGGCGTAGGCCGATGCCAGTTGCGCAAAGGTGCCGGGGGCCGTCATGTTGGGTAACCATTGCCAATTGAGACTGCCGGCGTTGGACCCCACAAAGCTGGGCAGCCCCCCGTAGCCGGTATCTTTTAGTTTCTCGACCCCCATGGCCAGACAGATGTCGTAGGCCCCCGAGGCCACCGCATACACGGCACCCCGGAATGCTTCCGTACCGGTGGCACAAAAGTTCTCCACCCGGGTCACCGGAATGAAGGGCAAGCGCAGGCTGATGGACAGGGGCAGGGCGCTTTTACCCACACTGATTTCCTCAAAACAGGTTCCCATCCAGGCGGCCCCGATGGCATTTTTCTCGATGCCCGCGTCCGCCAGGCATTCTTCAAAGGCCTCCACCATCAATTCCTCGGCCCCCACGTCCCAGCGCTCGCCGAATTTGGTGCAGCCCATGCCGATAATGGCGACTTTATCCTTGATACCGGTTGCCATGCGCGCCTCCCCTCAAGCGATTTTAAAAAACCGACCGATAAGCTGCGACTTCATGACATCGCCTTCGATCTGGAGCTTGCCCGATGTAAATGCCTGCATGGGATCCAGGCGCCCGGCAATCATGGCCGCAAAATCGCCGGCCACGA
>JASFFM010000329.1:0-5124 GCA_050124295.1 Desulfobacterales bacterium
CGGTCCCCGTGCTAAATTGTCGGTTCCCTTGCCGATTTTTTTATGAAAAATGGGCAGTTGGGGGTCGAAGTCCGCCGCCACCCCCAGATCGGCCACTTTGACCACGGCCCCGGCATGCCGCGCCAGGACATTGATGGAGGCCCCGCCGTTGACAAAATTATAGACCATCTGGGGGGTCACCTCGGAGGGAAAAAGGCTTACCCCCTCGGCGCAGACCCCATGGTCGCCGGCGCAGGTAACAATCACTTTTCTGTTCAGACGCACATCCAGCGTCCGGGCAATACCGGCCAATCGGGCCCCCACATCCTCAAGCACCCCCAGGCTTCCGGCCGGTCGTGCTTGCTGGCGCAATCGCTCCTGGGCCTTGTCCTCCCATTCAACGCTCGGCGGACGGATTCGATCCAGCGTCTCGTTCAACTGATTCATGGCAACTCCTTTTTTGTTAGGCTGATCGGATCCACCGCCCACATATTTGCCGGGGCGCACGGAATCCTGAAACAAGACCGCACCCCTTTCCAGGGCATAGCAATCCCTACACATGAGCCTTTTTTACAGCCGACTCGCCGTTGCTGACCATCGCCGCCATCTATCCCCGGTCATGACTGTCGTGGATGGCCCCCGCCCGGATGCCGTTCCCAGGGAAAGCACGGCAGCGTGGCGTTTCATTAGCTCACGGACCCGGTCGCATTGCTCATCGAGGGGGGTTTCCGGGCGGTTACCTGCCATCCCGGACACCCTGGCGGTCCTCCCCTTAGATACAAAACCGCCGCAGCGGTAGCACCGGGCAGCTTCACAAAAGGCCGGGTAAAGCGGGACATTGCCGACCGGAAGGCGGGCTTGGTTTAATATAGCGCCCCGGATGCCATTTGTGGTGCGATGGGGCCCGCACGGGTCCGTTCCAACGGGGTCTGCATGCCACACCCTCCTTGATTCCTGCGCGTCATGTGAACAGGCGCGCGGCCGGGGCTCCGCGGCATAAAAAAACCGCATATCACGCCCGGGCGCGACACACGGAATTCAGCGGACAACATCCTTCCTGATCTTGCTGCCGGGCAGGTCTTCTGACTTGCAGATCATACCGAGTATCGTGCCTTCCCGCCCGGATTCCGTCCGAGCAGTGGCCTCATGCGACCCCCGTCCCTGCTTACAGCGCCGGTCCAACGCTACGGATTTGCACCGTATTCCCTTTTCACCCCTCGCCAGGCGAAGGGCACCACGGCAACACTTGACCCTCTGTAATATAACGGATTTCGAAAAGCAAACCGAATCCTGACCGGCAATGGAATCAGTGCCGGTCGGGTGGTGGCTCCCGAGCGGGTAATTCCATGGGCGGCGTTCTCCTTTCGGATCGGCCAAAAAGCAATCCCAGTTTGGCCACCACCGCCTTGATGCCACGCCACAATTTGGGCAATAGCCAAATCAGCAACAGAATAAAGCCAGCCAGGCAGGACAGAAACACCCAGGGATGGGCAAGCGCCGCCCAAACACCGGCAACAACGGCCACGTCTTCAGCGATGGACGCCAGCCAGTTGGAGACCGGTTCGGGGGAGGTATTGATAAGTACACGGCTTCCGGCTTTGGCGGCATGGGTTCCCGCGGCCAGTCCCCCGCCCAGGATACCGGCCGCCAACATAACGGCCGGGTTCACATCACCAACCGCTCCGGCGGCCAAAAGCGCACCCCCTGGGATTCGGATAAAGCTGTGCACGGTATCCCAGCCCGTGTCCACACCGGGAATTTTATCGGCAAAAAATTCGATCGTGAACATCACCCCGGCGGCCAAAATCACGATGGGCTGGGCGACGATCTGCAGATTCGGCGGTAGGGTCATCTGACCCGTGGCACCGAGAAGACCCAAGGTAAGAATAGCGGCATATAGATTGATACCGCTGGCCCAGGCCGCCCCCATGCTCAGTGCAATGACACCCGCAATCTGATTGAGCTGATCCATTTGACAAGGCTCCTTGATTGTTGCCAAACTGATGTCATATTAACAGGTATAGACGTGATTTAATATAACATGCTTGGGCAACAGATAACACTTTACAGAATTGACCGGTTGTGTTACTTGCTTCCTTTTCACGTTATAGGATCAATCTAAATACGGTAAGGGCTGCCTTATGAAAAAGAAAGATCTTGAATACTTCAAAGCACTTTTAAGCGAACGACTGGAAGAATTGCTCAACCAGGCCGATAACACTGTTTCCGGCATGACCGCCCAGAAAGAAAATTTTCCCGACCCCACGGATCGTGCTTCCCTGGAGGCGGATCGAAATTTCATGCTCCGCATCCGGGACCGGGAACACAAACTGATCAAAAAAATCAAAAAAGCGTTGGACCGTATCGAGAATGGCACTTTCGGTATCTGTGATAGCTGTGGGGAAGATATCTCCATAAAGCGGATCAAGGCCCGCCCGGTCACAACCCAATGCATTGATTGCAAGACCAAAGAAGAAGCCCAAGAGAAAGCGCTTGGGTTATGATCCACATGTGAGCATCGATCTTCATGTCCACTCCACGGCCTCCGACGGCACGCTGACGCCGGCGGAAATCATCAGGCACGCGTGCGATCTTGAAATGGCGGCCATTGCCCTTACCGATCACGACACGGTCGACGGGGTCAAACAGATCCTGCAGAGCGGCCTTCCCCCATGCCTTCATTTCCTGTCAGGCGTAGAACTCAGCACCGCGCCCCCGGAGCGCTATCCCTGCCGGGGAAGTCTGCATCTATTGGGTTTCGGTTTCCGGCACGATGATCAGGAGCTCGCACTTCAACTCCGCAAGCTGCAAGACGCGCGCCGAAATCGCAACCCCCAAATCATCGCCCGGCTGCAGGCGCTGGGTATCGACATCTCGAACGAAGAATTGGAAACATCGGAGGGGCAACGGCAAACCGGTCGTCCGCACATCGCCCAACTTCTGCTTCAAAAGGGTGTCGTCGGCTCATTTGACGAGGCCTTCGATCGTTTCCTGGGCAACGGCAAACCGGCCTATGTCAACAAGTACCGCATACCGATCCGCCCGGCCATCCAACTTATTCGACAGGCCGGCGGTATACCGGTGCTGGCGCATCCCGCCCTCATTCAACCAACCACCGCCTGGTCCCTCGAGGACCTGCTTGTCGAGCTTAAATCCTATGGTCTACAAGGGGTGGAAGCCTACTACCCCGAGCATTCCCAGGAGCAAACCCAACGATTCCAAGCCTTGGCGCGACGCCACGACTTTGTTGTTACGGGAGGGACCGACTTTCATGGGGCCATCAAGCCGGAGATCGAAATGGGGCGTGCGGACGGAAGTTTCCATGTGCCCTTTCAGATCTATGAACAACTCGTCGCTTTGCTCTGAGGACCTTTGCCTGCGCGGCGGATAGGAGGAAGTGGGCTTGTCATCAATACCCCGGGAGGCGCCCTTCCAGGCGCTGGAAAAATCGCTGGCCTACCGCTTCCAAAATCCGCGTCTGTTGCGTGAAGCCCTTCGGCACCGATCCTATGTCAACGAAAATCCTCAGTTCGCGGGGCGGGACAACGAGCGTTTGGAATTTTTAGGCGATGCCGTCCTCAATCTCGTGGTGAGCCATGTTCTGATGCAGAACTGTCCGGACATGACGGAGGGCGGTCTGTCGCGCACCCGGGCGCACCTGGTCAACGAAACGCATCTGGCACAAGTCGCCCGCCGCCTGCAGCTGGGCGACTTCGTACAACTCGGACGCGGTGAATCGCAAACCGGCGGAAACAACAAGCCCTCCATCCTGTCCGATACCCTGGAAGCGGTCTTGGCGGCGATCTACCTGGACGGCGGTTTTCAGGCCGTGTATGATGTCATCAAGCGACGCCTGGATTTTCCGTTCGATGCCCAGGGCGCCACATTCGAAACGACGGATTTTAAAAGCCGGTTGCAGGAGGTCGCCCAAAATCGCGACAAAACCGTTCCCGAATACCATGTCGTGGAGGAAAGCGGTCCGGATCATGACAAGACCTTCGTCGTCGAATTGACCCTGCGGCAGTTGCAAACGATTGGTACCGGACGCAACAAAAAAGCCGCCGAGCAGCAGGCCGCCCGAAAGGCCCTGAAAAAGCTGACCGGCCATGCAAAATGACCCCTTCATCATCCGGCATACCGGTGGCCGGACCAGGGCGACGATCAAAGGCCTCCCCGCCGGAGGGCGGAAACCCGACCAGCCTTTGATTCTCCCGGTTTTCATTCCCATGGGTGGGTGTCCCCATCGCTGTCTCTACTGCGATCAGACGGCCATCACGGGCACATCGGCGTCCGTTCTTTCCCGCGCGGCCGTCGAAAAAGCAATCCAAAAGCGGCTGCCCGCGAAGAACAGGCCGGACCGGCCGGTTCAGATCGCGTTTTACGGCGGCAATTTTCTCGGTTTACCCGCACACCGGGTGCGCGATTTGTTGACGGTCGCCACGGCCTACGTCTCCAGCGGCAGGGCCACGGGCATCCGCTTCTCCACCCGGCCGGACACGATCACGGCCAAGACACTGGCCTTATTGCGGGATTTCCCGGTGGATACGATTGAACTGGGGCTGCAATCCATGGATGATCGCGTACTGGCCTGCGCCCGACGGGGCCACGATGCCGCGTGCACGGTTGCCGCCGCGCAACGTATCAAGTCCGCAGGTTTCCGGCTGGGACTTCAGATGATGACGGATTTGCCCGGCGACACCCCGCAGGGCGCCATGGCGACGGCCATCCAAATGGTATCGTTGGCACCGGACCTTGTACGAATTTACCCGACCCTGGTGCTGGAAGGCAGTCGACTGGCCCGCCGGTATCGCAGCGGGGCCTATATCCCCATGGCCCTGCCTGAAACCATCGCCCTGGTCAGCCGCCTGTACCTGGTTTTCACGGCCGCCCACATCCCCGTGATTCGCATGGGGTTACAGACCGATGAGGCCCTCACCAAAGCCGGAACCATTCTGGCCGGCCCCTATCATCCCGCCTTTGGCGAACAGGTTTTCAGCCACGTGTTTTATGGCCTGGCGGAAGCGGCCCTCGTCCATCATCCCCGGGGGCCCTCGGCCCCCGGCATCCGGGTTCATCCACGGCGTCTTTCGCAAATGCTGGGGACGAGGCGCGGAAATCTTCAGCGCCTTGCACGGCAGTTTGGCT
>JASFFM010000330.1:0-5116 GCA_050124295.1 Desulfobacterales bacterium
CTGAATTGATCAGCAGGGTTGTCTCACACGCCATCTCTTGTGAGACAATGTGTCTCATGATAATGCGGTATTGTTGGCACACCTTCAGCGCGCATTCGAAGGGCCCGGTATATCGGCAGGGACGCGGATAGTGCCGGCCGGCGCGGCCCTCGTTTGTGTATCAAAAAGACAGTGCGACAATGGCCCAGGGTGATTCGTTTTCAAGTCTTTAATAACAATATGGTATAAAAATCAGATCGTTAAATATTTAATTGCCCCGTGGCACGCCATTTGAATTGGTGATTGGCGCCAAGCTGAGCAAGGCTGCTAGATGTCCGATTCATGATCCGGCAACCTTACGGGGAGTTTGCCAAACCTTGAAACCCTGTGATCGCAACATCCAAAAAACACTCCATCTCGTGGATGAGATGATTGCCCTGGCGGATCAAGGGGATGCCGAACGGGAAGACGTGGGCTGCGGCGTGCTTTTCGGCATGCTCCGTGATACGGCCTACAAACTCAAGAAAATGGCCGAGGAAGAAAGACAGTGCCATCAGGAAAAGGGCTGGTGGCCCCCTTAAGCAGGGGCAGAATGCGATTCCAAGTCTCGGCATATGACGGCTTGTCCCCATCGGGGCCAGCCCAACCCTCAATCGAAAGGAGATCAAGAATGGCCGAACGCTACCAGGTATACAAGTGTGACCTTTGTGGCAATATCGTCGAGGTTCTACACGGTGGTGCGGGTGAGTTGGTCTGCTGCGGACAACCCATGAAACTGGTTACGGAGAACACAGTCGATGCGGCCCAGGAAAAACACGTGCCGGTGATCGAAAAAGTCGACGGCGGTGTAAAGGTCAAAGTAGGCGATGTCGCCCATCCCATGGAAACCAAGCACTGGATTCAATTTGTCGAAATTATTGCCGACGGCAAAGTCTATCGGCAGTATCTCAACCCGGGTGATGCGCCGGAAGCGGTTTTCAATATCGCGGCCGATCAGATCACGGCCCGGGAATATTGCAACCTGCACGGGCTTTGGAAAGCCTGATCTCCCGGTGGCCTCGTGAGCTGACGTCCAGGTACCGGCAGCACCCGGTGAGCAAACCCATCTGCTTGCGAGCATCGGCGCGATGCGCGTCAAGCGCTAAAACACCCTTTGGGCAGGGAGGTGGCTGATGACCTTGTGGAAATGTTCCAAATGCGGCTATACCGTCAAACAGGAAAAACCTCCGGAACCCTGTCCCTCCTGTGGCCAGAAATGTGAATTTCTCAATGCGACATGCTACACGCCGGACTGCCAGGATCAGGAGATCGACAAGCGGATTCGCTAATTGAAGGAGGACGTGCGATGGGCAGAGCCTTGATCGTCTACACCACCCGCACCCAGGAAACCAAACAAATTGCCGACCTGATCGCGGAAGGCATACGCTTTGCCGGCCAGGAGGCGGTGGTGCTCGACGGTAAAAAGATCAAAAGCGAGGCCGAGCTGGAAGGCTACGACGCCTATGTTTTTGGATCGCCGACCTATCACGGTGAAATGATCCAGGCGATGAAAACATTTCTTTTTCTGGCCGAGAAAGCCGCCTTGGCAAACAAGATCGGCGGCGCCTTCGGCGCCCACGGATGGAGCACCGAAGCCCAGGAGCGGATCTACCAGACCATGAAGACCGTTTTCAAGATGGATATGGTCAGTGGGCCGCTGCTCCTGAAATCCTCCAGCCTCGGGGGCGGACTTCAGATGGCCCAGGACTACGGGCGCGACATTGCCCAAAAGATGACCTGAAGCCACGCGGTCGGAGGAGCGACAGCCTCTCGGCCGCCAGACACCATGACCAAGGAGGTATCCATGTCGACACCGCAACACTGCCCGGGATTTGAAGATTTTAGAAATTTGAAATCGTTTAACTGCAAGTGCCCCGAATGCGGCGAAGAGATCGAAATTTTCTCCGATGAATTTGATAAACCACGCAACTGCAAGGGCTGCGGCAAGCCCATCGATTTCACCCAATGCGAGTTGTCGGGTGAAGCCAGGAGTGCTTCGCCCCGTTGAGGGGAGCACCCCTCTTCTTCCTCCGCAGGGACCTACCCTGCGGCGCATTGTAAAACAAAACGACAAACCGGATGCCCGGAAGTGGGAAGCATTCGGAAAGGGATCGTGTTGTCCCTGATCGCAAGAGGAGTTGTCAATGGATGTGGTCACGCTTTCACGTTTACAGTTCTACGCTACATCGGCCTTTCATTTCCTTTTCGTACCCCTGACCCTGGGGTTGAGTTGGGTTGTGGCCTATATGGAAACCCGCTATGTGCGCACCGGTGACAAAACCTATCTCGCCATGACCAAGTTCTGGGGGAAGATTTTTCTGATCAACTTTGCCGTGGGCGTTGTGACCGGGATCACCCTGGAATTTCAGTTCGGCACCAACTGGTCGGGTTATTCCGCCTATGTGGGTGACATCTTTGGCTCCCTGCTGGCGATCGAAGCCACGGCGGCCTTTTTTCTGGAATCCACCTTTATCGGCATTTGGATTTTCGGCTGGCAGAAGCTTTCCAAAAAAGCCCACGCCTCGGTGGCCTGGCTGGTGGCCATCGGATCCAATCTCTCGGCCGTCTGGATTCTGATCGCCAATTCTTGGATGCAGCATCCGGTGGGTTACACCATGCGCAACGGACGGGCCGAACTGACCGATTTCTTTGCCGTCATCACCCAGAAATTCGCCATGCTGCAGATCGTCCATGTGCTCAGCAGCGCTTTCGTGCTGGCCGGCTTCCTCATCATGGGCATCAGTGCTTATCACCTGCTGAAAAAGCAGCACGTGGACTTCTTCTCACGCTCCTTCCGCATCGGCACGGTCTGTGGTCTGGTGGGCTCCCTGGTCGTAGCGGTCGGTGGTGACTTCCATGCCAAAGACGTTACCGAGCACCAGCCGGCCAAGCTGGCGGCCATGGAGTCGCTCTGGGAGACCACCCGCCAGGCGCCGATTTACCTGCTGGCCATACCGGATGAGGAAAACGGCCGCAACGCCGTCGAATTTCTGCCGATTCCGGGGGTTTTGAGCTTCCTCGGTCATGGCGACTTCAATGCCGAGGTCAAGGGGCTCAACGATTTCCCGCGCGACGAACGTCCGCCGGTATTGGCGACTTTTCTGGCCTTTCGGGGCATGGTGGCCATCGGCACCTTGCTAATCCTGCTTTCCATTTACGCCTTCGTACGCCGGAATAAATTGCTGGAAAGCCCGCTGCTGCTGAAAATCATGCTTTTTTCGATTCCCCTGCCCTATATTGCCACGCAACTGGGCTGGATCGTGACCGAACTGGGCCGTCAGCCCTGGATCGTATGGGGCCTGCTGCGCACCTCCGAGGCCGTCTCGCCGGTCGCCGTCAGCCAGGTCATGACGACCCTGGTCGGCTTTGTGCTGGTATACAGCCTGCTGGGATTTGCCGGCTATTACCTGATTTTCAAACATGCCCAACGGGGACCGGCGGCGGCAGCGGCATGAGCGCCCACCGTGATTGGGGGACGATTCGCGATTCTGCTGCAGCCTTAATCAATCTGGTTTGAGAGGATACGATGGACCTACAGCTTATCTGGTTTCTTTTATGGGGTTTGCTCTGGGCGGTTTACTTTATGACCGATGGATTTGATCTCGGTATCGGCACGCTGCTCCCTTTTATGGGTAAAACGGATGAGGAGAAGCAGACCATGATGACCGCCATCGGTCCCCTGTGGGATGGCAACGAGGTCTGGCTGATATCAGCCGGTGGTGTGACCTTTGCCGCTTTTCCCCTGGTTTATGCGGTGATGTTTTCAACCCTCTACTCGGCCTTGATGCTGATTTTGTTCGCCTTGATCATACGAGGGGTCTCCCTCGAGTTTCGCAACAAGGTCGGCGATCCGCGCTGGAAACGGTTGTGGGACACGTGTATCTTTATCGGCAGCCTGGGGCCGGCGCTGCTCTTCGGCGTGGCCTTCGCTAATATTTTCCAGGGAATCCCCTTTGACGGTGAGGGGATTTATCATGGAACGCTTTTCACCCTTTTGAATCCTTACGGCCTGCTGGGAGGCGTCCTCTTCGTCCTGCTGTTCCTGCAGCACGGGGCCCTATGGCTGGCCATCAAGACCGATGGTGCGCTCCAGGCCCGGGCAACCCGATTTGCGGCTCTGGCCTGGCCGCTCCTGGTGGGGGTGGCCGTGTCGTTCCTGGTCGCCAGTTGGTTTGCCACCAATTTATATGCCAACTATCTGGCGCATCCGGCGCTGTTTACGGTGATTGCCCTCACGGTGTTGGCCCTCCTGAGCGAAAGGGTTTTCATTGCCCGGCAAGCCTGGTTCAAGGCCTGGTTCGCCTCGGCCCTGACCATCGTGGGGGCTACTTTTTTCGGCGTCATCGGGCTATTCCCCAACCTGTTTCCCTCCAGCCTGGATGCCGCCTTCAGCCTCACGGCGCGCAACGCCAGTTCCAGCCCCTTGACCCTGAAGATCATGCTGGTGGTGGCCATCATCTTCGTTCCCATCGTGATTGCCTACCAGGCCTGGGCCTACAACCTGTTCAAAGACAAGATTGCGCCCTCCGATCTGGCGCATGAGGAAACCTATTGAGGTGCCATCGCACCAGGGGTTGCATGGAGGATCAATGCGAGCGCTAAAGATCGCGGTGCTGACCGTGATGGTGGTGGGCATTGTCGGGCTGGCGGGAGCCTACACCATTCAAACCGAAAACAAGGGTGCCGACCAGATCGAACTATACGGCGGCAAAAGCGGCCCGGTCCCTTTCCCACATCACGCCCACCAGGAAGTCTTGACCGACTGCAAGGTGTGCCACGAACTCTTCCCCCAGGAAATCGGGGCGATCGACAAATTGAAGGCCAGCGGTGAACTCAAGAAAAAGCAGATCATGAACAAACACTGCACCAAATGTCATAAAAAATTGAAACAAGAGGGAAAAAAGACCGGTCCCACCACCTGCAAAGCCTGTCACGTGAAAAAGTGACTCGCAGACAGACCCGGTAAAGGAGAACGATCGCATGCTGATTGTCGGATTGCAGGGAAGTCCGCGCCGCAAAGGAAACAGCCGTTTCCTGCTGGAGACGTTTTTAAACGCCGCCACCGCCTTCGGCGCCGAAACCCGTATGATCGAGGTGG
>JASFFM010000331.1:0-5116 GCA_050124295.1 Desulfobacterales bacterium
GGCCGGAGTGAGTGTTTGGCACCCGGGTCCCGCCTTAGTATCGTAATGGCCGCCACCGGCGCTTCCGATCCTAACGGAGCGAGTTCATCTTCGTCAAGCCGGATATAGCGGTAGCGCGTGTTCTGCGGCCCGATTTTTTTCTCGACGTAGGCGGTCAGCGATGGCCCGGCGGTGTCGGGCAGGGGCAGGCGCAGGCGCGGCAGGATGCCAAGCGCCGTGCCGGCGTTGCGCTGACGGTTGATGGGCAGAACGTCATCGCTGAACAAACGGGCACCTAAGGAAACCAGCTTGATCGACAGAATGCTCTTCCCGGCGCGATAGGTGTTGGGAAACACCATCAGTCCGGAATCGAGCTCAACCGCCGCGCCATGCAGGCAAAGGTCTCTTTGGTGTTCGGCGACATAGGCATGGATCAGGTCGACGATGAAATCACATACCGTATCGACCGGATCGGCGAAGACAGATGGCTTCGAAAGCCAGTGAGAGCGCCGTTCATACCCATGCTGATGCTTTTCGAGCGTTATCACCGGCTCCGGACTGGGCCTCATGGAGATTGGCACCATGGGCCAGTCACGCAGCACCGATTTAAAAATCGGGTACAGGTCGTCGCACCCATCCAAAACCACCAGGGATTGAAGCCCGCTGAAAGAGAAGTATTGGCGCTGATGGTTCACAGGCGTCCCCTGAAGTCCAGGGGACTCACCCTCGCAGGTGAATCCCCTATGCCCTCATTGGATTGATGGGGTGAAGGTATCCTAGACACCGCCGCTGATGCCACCCTGGATTCCGGATGAGGTCGATGGACCGGAAGAGCTCCTGCCCCGACCACGACCTCGACCTCGGCCTCGGCCACGACCACGGCCATTGCCACTGGCCCCAGTGGCGCTGGTTGCCCCGGTAGCACCGGAAGCCCCGGTGGGGCCGGTGGCACCGGTTGACCCGGAAGCACTGGAAGGTCCGGAGGACGAGCTGGCACCGCTGCTGCCCGAACCGCCGCCGGAGCCACCACCGGAGCCGCCCCCGGAGCCACCGCCGGAGTCGCCGCCAGAGCCGCCCCCGGAGCCGCCGCCGGAGCCGCCGCCGGAGCCGCCCCCGGACGACGCCCGGGCATCACTCAAGGTCATCAGCATCGGGGCCGCGTAGGCCGCCACGGTCAGCATGCCCAGCCGGGCTAAAGCTTTCCGCCGGCTGTGGTCCACGGACCCCTTCTCCATATGAATCACTGTATTCTTTCGGTCGGTTTTCATGAACGTCTCCTTTTCATTGAGGCAAACGGGGCAATTAATCAACCCTCTGCCAGCTGCCGTCAGCCTGCCGACAGACGTCGCGCGCATGCTCACGAATCCGTCCTCTGACGCTGTAGACACTCCGGTACTCTCGGCAGGCCTGGCTTCCGGATCCGGCATAGCTCGTCACCGGTATCAGCATGGCCGCGATGTCCCCCGACGTGCTTCGCCAGAAGGCGACCCGGCCATCCCTGTTTTTGCTGAGGGTCGATTGTAGGGTTTGGTTGAGTTTGATCTGGTCTTTTTTGGGAAGAACGGTGCTGTTGAATCCGTAGGCAACCAATTCTCGCCGGGTGTCGGCGCGACGCCGGTGCCGGTCTTCACGGATGACATAATGGCCGATTTCCGGCGCGTAGTAAAACCGCCGGGTCGCCCGCCATGAGCCGCTGGTGGTGGAGAATCGGTTGCAGGCGACAACGACGGTATCGAATTTTCCGGCCGGCACGGTTACTTGCGCGGTACCTTCCACGGTGCAGGTCCAGTTGCGATCGATCTGTTCGGGTGCACGGCCGTCCTTGTGGGTAATGGTTTGAGCGAAATCGAAGCGGGCCTGTTTACCGACGGATAGAGGCCATAGCAAATCCGGTGGCGCTGTCGTGCGGCCCATGCTGGACCGGTTGTTACTCGACCAGGTCAGATCGGGAATGATGAAGTTCGGGTACCCCTTGCTCGTGGCGCCATTGTGATGCTTCCAGGTGACCATACCATCCGACACCGATGTCACCAAAACGGACGTACCGTCGTCGAAGACAAAGTATTCGCCTGGAACATAATCGGGTATCTGCGCTTTGGCGAACAGATACGGATCGGCTTGTGTTTGAAGGGGATACCGGACAGCTGTCTGACAACCTGTCACCAGGAGCAGGAGTGACGACATGACCATAACTGCCAGGCAGGCGAATCGTTTTTCTGTTGCTTGAATCGGCGCCATATTGACTATCCTTAGGTTCTTGGCTTTTTTTATACCAAGAGCCGGAATTAACGATCCGGTTACATTGTGTTCCGAGGCGTGAGCGGCATGAGCGTTGCCCCTCTGTTAGGTAGAACGTCTGGCCAGCCCTGATTTATCCCAGCGAATATTTTTTTTTCGGTTGGCTTAGGGCATCCTTCCTATGGCCCCTGTCAGCGGCGGGGGATTTTCCACTCACCATCATCCGTACGGCACGCCAAGCCGTAAAAAACATGATTCTTTCCCCGGCGCGTCACGGTCTGGATGTATTGGCGGCAGTAGGTTCCGCTTTTTAACCGGAAGGTTGCGGTGGGTGTCGTCGTGCCCGAAAGGGCTTTTTCGGCCAAATACCAGGGCAAGGGCACACCGCTGGGGTTGTTTTCTAAAGCCTGCTGGAAATTGGACTGGACCCGATGCTGCGGCCCGGCGTTCGAGAGGACAGGTGGCGGCAGGATGGCCACCAGTTCGATGGAGCGGTCGGGACGTCCCCCAGGATAGTGATATGCGACTTTGACATAGTGCCCGGCTTCAGGTGCGTAGTGCCAGGTTCGGATCTCGCGCACCCTGGATTGATCAGATGCGCTGCCCTTGGAAAATCGGCGGGCAACAATTTTCCAGGTGTCGAAGCTGCCGGCTTTTACGCGGACACGTTCTTTCCCGGAAACCTCCACACGCCACTGCGTTTGATAAGAATGGACGCTTCCTTCGGCATCCCGCCATTGCCCCATCTCGATATGGCGCGCTGTTTTTCCTGTCTGAAGGGGCCAGATCGATGGCGATGACGGATCCCCTAACCAGTCATTGCGCGCCCTGAAAGCGCGGGTTCCCGAGCGGGTCCTACTCTCCCATTTGGTGCGGCGATAGGTGAAATCCGGCGAACCCGATGAGAAATGTCCACGGTGGTTCCGCCAGACCACTTGCTCCGGGGTCACCGATTGAACGGTTTCTGTGTTGCCGTCGGAGTAGATATAGGTTGTTCCTTCATGGTAAAGCGGCAACGGCACGGGGTCGGAAGACACATTATAAAGACGATCCGATGCGGCGCATCCCCATATCCCGAAGACCAACAGTAACGGAAATACAAAACCCTGCCACTGCCTGGATCTACCGGCGGTGATGACACCGATATTTTGATGAAGGTATATTGGGCTGATCACGCAATCAATCTCCTCGGATCACGTCCCGGGCATAAATAGTGCCGTCGTCCGCCAATCCGATCTTCCCGTACGATAGGCCATGCCTCTGTAGGTTCGCTGGGAGTCGCCGGATATCAGTTCCATGGTATATCGCCGGTAGTACTGCCCATTCTTGTCCCGATAAGTCTTGATGGGGGTGATGATGATGCGGTGCCCGGCGGCGTTGAGATCGAAGGCCAAGGGGTCGCCGCTCAAGTGGGTCTCCAGCGACTGACTGATGACCTGCCGGTAAGCGGACGGCAGTTGGAAAGAAGGCAGTTGGCCGACGGGGTCAGCCGTCGGCTGGAAGATAAGCCCCAGGCCGACACCGACCACTACCAGGGCAAAGGCCGCCGCCAGTTTTAGCCCGGGGAAATCCAGCCCCTGCCAAAGTGATGACCTTAGGGGAGGATCGGCAAAAACGTTTTGAAGGCGCGTTGGGACGGGCTCATGAAGGGCCTCATTGCTGCCGGCACGCAAGAGCACCGTCGTTCGCATGGCTTCGAGCACGAAGCGCCTGGCCTCGGCGTCATTGTCCAGATAGCGCTCGACCTCAGACATGGTCTGGCGGTCAAGTTCTCCATCCATGTAGGCGGATAGCGTCAGTTGGTCATATTCAGCTGCCATGACTAATTCCTCCCTTGACCGACGGTGTGGACCTCGGGCGTCCCGGGGCGATACTTTTGAAACTGCTTGCCCAGCATCTCGCGGGCGCGGGCGACCCGGCTGGCGACGGTACCCACCGGCACCCCCAGCACAGAAGCTGCTTCGGCGTAAGTATGCCCTTCAACGGCCACCAGGATGACGGCCGCCCGGTTTTCATCCGGGATATGGTTCAAGGCATCTTTGACATCCATGACGGCGTAAATTTGCTGCGGCGATGCCTGGTTTTCACCGGTAATCTTTTGCAGGTGCTTCAGTTTTTCCGCCTGGGCCGATCGACGTTTCCGGCGTCGTAACTGATCGATCCATTGTGTGTACACGACCTGGTATAGCCAGCTGTCAAAACGGGTTCCGTCACGATATTGCCCCAACCGCTGAAGAGATCGCTCGCAGGCCATCTGAACCAGGTCGTCGGCGGTCTCCACCTCACCGGTAAGGCTGCGTGCAAACCGGCGAAGCCGGGGCAAAAGCAAGACCATCTGCTCTTTTAGTAAGGCATCACGTCGCGAGTTTCTTTTCAAGCCTGACCACGGCATGGTTCGATATCAGTCCCAGTTTCCCACGACGCCGGCTTCTTCCTCGGCCGACATTGGTTCAAGATCGTTTAGATCGTCAAAATCGAATTGACTGTCCCTGTCCAACCCTCCTTCGCTGCCTGATCCCCCTCCGGAGCCCCTTGCGCCGGACGCGCCGGTGGCACCGGATGAGGAGCTGGCACCGGACGCGCCAGTGGCTCCGGATGAGGAACTGGCGCCGGACGACCCGCTGGATCCGCTGCCACCACCCGAACCGCTGCCGCCGCCGGAGCCGCTCCCGGAACTGCCGCTGCTGCCGGAGCCGTCCTGACCATAGGCCTCGCTCAGCGTCATCAATACCGGGGCTGCATAGGCAATCGCCGTGAACAGACCCAGCTTGGCGAGAGCCTTGCGTCGGCCGTGATCGACCGTTTGATCGGGCGATTCGTTGGAACTGTCCGGATGGGTTTTCCTGTGAAGTCGGATGATTTTCGATTGCCCCTGCATGTTGACCTCCAAGCGAACGAT
>JASFFM010000332.1:0-5093 GCA_050124295.1 Desulfobacterales bacterium
TTAGGTAACATGACCGGCCCGCGCGCGATGGCCGCGCGCTGCGGCTGTCCGCCGGGCAACGGGATAGGATCCGCATCGACCTTGTCCTCCAAAACCGACGCGGATCAGTTGTTGGCGACCCCGGGGGGATGCCGCCGGGTGTTTTTCCAGACCACGATCGTGGTGATTTCATATAAGTGTGTCGGCGTCGACGTAGTCCATTCCGAAGGCCTCGGCGACCCCCCTGAAGGTGACCTTGCCCTTGATGATATTCAGGCCCAGGCGGATTTCTTTATTTTCCACGCTGGCCCGCTGCCAGCCCTTGTTGGCAATTTCCACGGCATAGGGCAGGGTTGCATTGGTCAGGGCCAAAGTGGACGTTTTGGCGACCGCCCCGGGCATGTTGGCCACGCAATACACCAGCACCCCGTGCTCCTCGAAGACCGGATCGCTGTGGGTGGTGGGCCGCGAGCACTCGAAGCATCCCCCCTGGTCGATGGCCACATCCACCAGCACGGCGCCCTTCTTCATAATCTTGAGCATATCATTGGTCACCAAGCGCGGTGCCTTGGCGCCCGGAATCAGCACGGCGCCCACAACCAGGTCGGCCTCCTGCAGCAGCGTCCGGAGGGTGGCCGGATTGGACATCAGCGTGTAGCAATTGGCCGGCATGACATCATTTAGATAACGCAAACGGTTCAGACTCATGTCCAGGATGTAAACCTTAGCCCCCAGGCCACAGGCCATTTTAGCCGCATTGGTTCCCACGACACCGCCACCGATAATCACGACCGTGGCCGGATCGACGCCGGGCACACCTCCCAGTAGAACCCCCTGGCCCCCCTGGGGCATCTCCAGAAACTTGGCCCCTTCCTGGATAGCCATGCGGCCGGCCACCTCACTCATCGGTGTCAACAGGGGCAGAGAGCCGTCCCTCTTCTGGATGGTTTCATAGGCAATGCCGATACAACCGCTTTGAACCATGGCGTGGGTCAGTTCTTCGGCCGCCGCCAGGTGCAGATACGTGAAAACGATCTGTCCTTCACGAATCATGTCGTACTCTACGGGCATGGGTTCTTTGACGTGCATCACCATTTCCGCACGCTTGAATATCTCCTGGGGGGCGGCCACCAATTCAGCCCCTGCGGCCACATATTCATCATCCCTAAAACCACTGTCGATGCCGGCACCCTTTTCCACCAGCACTTGGTGACCATTCATTTTCATCACCTCGGCCCCGGCAGGCGTCATGCACACACGGTGTTCTTCGGTCTTGATCTCCTTTGGAATCCCAACGATCATAGCGTCCTCCCCTCGCAATAGTGTTCCACTTGATTGTATTTAGCAGGAGTTTAGCGGTCGATCAAATCCTTTTACGCGCCATCAACGGGCGTTCAGATGGGCGTATTTATCCAGGTAGCGTACCGGCCGGTTGAGGGCATCCCGCCGGAAAGGTTCGGCCAGCACCTCCTTGCCACCCTGCACGATGGCGTTGATGACACAGGGCTTGTCCGAAGCGAGGGCCGCCTTGATGACATCACCGACCTGATCAGGATGATCGATGCGAAAACCGCGCGCCCCCATATCCTCGGCCAGCTTGGCATAATCCGGGTTTGTGGGCAGGTTGGCGCCCACATAGCGTTCATCGTAGAAATCGATCTGATTTTTTTTCTCAGCCCCCCACTCATCGTTGCAGGCCACGATGGCAATCACGGGAATGTTTTCGCGCACGGCCGTCATGACTTCCGCCAAACCGCTTATACCGTAGGCACCATCACCCTGGAAGGCGACCACCGGTGCATCGGGCGCCCCCAACTTGCAGCCGAGCGCGGCCCCGTAAGCAAACCCGCAGTTGCCCCAGGACAGGGCGGATATATGCTGTCGAATACCATCGAATTTGAGGTAGGCGTTGATCATGGAAGCGTTATTGCCGATATCGGTCGTCACGATGGCCTTGGCGGGCAGCGCTCGCGTCCATTCCTTGTGGAACCGCCGGGGGTGCATGGGGGCGGCCTGGGAACTGGCGCTCCATTCGTTCAGCTCGCGCGCCCAGATTTCTTTTTCTTTCCGGACATCGGCCAGGCGCAGGTCTTTTTTCTCCTGCCCGGGAGCCAGTTCCCGGATGCGCTTGAGCAGCAGGGCCGAAAAATCTTTGACATCACCGCAACTGTAGACGTCGGCCTTCTTGGCCAGCCCCAGGGCATTGATGTTGGTATCGCATTGAATCAACTTGGCATGGTCGGGCCAATAGGCCATGTCATATTGCGGCAGTGTGCCAAATGGCCCCAGCCGGGTGCCCAGCGCGATGACCAGATCGGCTTTTTGAAGGATGCGCATGGCAGCCTTGGAACCGCAGTAGCCGATCGGACCACAGGCCAGGGCGTGGCTGGCCGGGAAGCTGTCATTGTGCAGGTAGCTGTTGACCACCGGGATGGTCAGATACTCCGCCAGGGCTTTGACTTCCTCCAGGGCCGCGGCTTGGGAGACCCCCCCACCGGAAACGATGACAGGATAGTCGGCTTCCAGCACCAGCCGTGCGGCTGCTTCGAGATCCTCCAGGGAACCGGCACCGCGCTTGATCACCGGGGTTTCGTAAATTTCGTCGTTGCAGATCCCGTAAAACAAATCGCGTGGGATGTTGAGTTGGGTCGGGCCGTTCAGGTTTTTGGCCATGTAAAAAGCACGCCGGGCGAACTCGGCCATGCGCTGGGGATGATTCACCCGTACCTGGTAAACGGTCGATTTTTCAAACATTGGCATCTGATCCAGTTCCTGGAATCCACCGGTGCCGAGCCCCAGGGTGCCCGTCTCCGGGGTCAGCGCCACCACCGGCGAGTGGGCCCAGTAGGCCGCGGTCAGGGCCGAAACAAAATTGGCGATGCCGGGACCGTTTTGACCGATACAGGCCTGGGGCCTGCCCGTAATCCGGGCCAGACCGTCGGCAGCATGCGTAGCGGCCTGTTCGTGGGCCACGGGGATAAATCGGATCCCGGCAGCCGGAAAAAGATCCAGCGCGTCCATGAAGGCCGAGCCCACGATGCCGAAAACGTTTCGTACGCCTTCGGCCAGAAGGGTTTCGACCAAAGCTTCACTGGGTGTCATTTTCTGCTTGCGCATGGGATAATTCCTCCTGATGGACAATGACGTGATCCTGCGGGACAAGCCTCGGAAAAGCGTTGCAAGAACGTTCCAAGCCGGATGTTTCACGCGCTGGAAGCCTCCCGTACAAGACACCTTCCGGCGGGTCGCAGTGCGTCTGCGACCGCAAGCGCCTGATAAGGCCGCAAAGGGATGCCGCGGGCTTGCCCGCCGGGTGAAAAGGGTATGCGCGGCGTTCTGACATGCGTCGCGCACCAAGGGGTGCCGGACACATTGGCCACACCCTTTATTGAAGACACGGCGTCAATGCATCCAAGCGAGCAGGCATCCATATTTGCATGGAATGTTCGGGCCATGCGGCGGCAGGCCGCGCGGGTTTGATGACCCTCGCAACCTATCCAGTGTGATAGATATGACTTGCGATCGTTTGTCAAGTTGAGATCCCCCAAGCAGACGCGAAATTGGTTTCTAAAACGGGCCTCCGGCAGCGGGTTGTCAGCCCGCCGAAAATGGCATCATTTTGTTGCGGCCCCCGCACTTCAGCAGCTCCCGTGGCCCTTTGAGATCCCGCCAACCAGGCAATCCTGCGACCCGTGAGCGGATGGGTCATCGATATTAACGATCACTGAAGACAAATGGGGTCAGGTTGGGAAGAAAAATCGGCATCGTGACAGACACCATTGCGGACATCCCGGAGAATCTGATCAAAGCCCTGGGGATTCATGTCTTCCCGACCAGCATCGTTCGGGACGGGAAACCCTACCGGGATGGCATTGGCATCGAGGCGGAAGACTTCTATCCTGGATTTTCACCAGCACAAGGAAATGGCCTCCCGACCGGTTGCAGAAGAAGACAAGGCGCCGATCTACAAAAAATTGACTTTTGAATACGATGGGTTCGTTCTCGTTCAGGTGTCCAGCAACCTGAAGGGCACCTACCAAACCGCCCTGAAAGTTCACCACGATTTGGCAAGCAGCCACACCTGCCAGGTCGCGATCCTTGATTCACTGCCGTGCAGCATGGGATATGGCCTCCCACTCATCGCAGCCGCCCGCACGGCCCAGGAAGGCCGCTGCGTTGAAGACATCGTCGCACAGGTAAGGACCATCCTGCAAAAGATGTCTGCTTTCTTTGCGCTTCCCGAATTGAAGTACCTTCGGGGGGGGAGAAAATCAGCGGGCTCACATGGCTGGTCGGCATGGCCATGAAGATAAAGCCGGTCATGGCCGTTGAAAAGGGTGGGTTCGTGGTTTGGACCAAGCTATTTGGCGAGCAGAAGAACATGATTTTATCGATGCTCAACGTAATTCGGGAGGATATGTCCGGGCGTCCGATTACCCTGGGCATATTTCAAACCGCTGTCGAGGTGTCGCTCATCGAAAGCCTGCGCGCAGTCTTTCAAGTCGAATTCCAATGCCAAGGCATCTTGGATGCCTGGTTCAGTCCGGCGATCGGCCTCAACCGGGACCCCGGATGCACCAGTGTTGCCCATTGCAACCATCCCCTGTGGGCCTGAGGGTCTGCTCGGCAAAAGATGGGCATGCTGCCCCGTTCGACCAACACGGCGCCGCTAGGCGGACGCCATACCGTGCGCCTCCAGAACATCCTGCCCAAGGGCCTTGAATACCGCCCCCCCCTCCTGGTCCGGAGAGGCTTTTCCCGCCAGCACGGCCGCGTAGCGTGCCATCTCCTCTGGATCCGCCGGATCGACGGGGGAGGCTATCCGTTTAACTGCATTGTGCATGTGGTCAAGGAACACCACCGGCCCATATCGTCGCCTTCCGGTATCAGCGCCGGCGGCACACCAAATGGTGTGGTGGGGCGCTTGCAGTGCTTGGGGCGCCGGCACGTAGGCCAGCAGATCCGCCAATAGGCGCAGAGTCTCCTGAATGCCTTCGGCATACTTGTTCTCCACGGCGCTGCGGCCGTCGAGAACCAGATCGGCGATATCGTCCTTGCCAAATGTCAGGTCTAGTTCGGCGATAAGCTCTTCCCGCAGTGTGTTCAAAGACACT
>JASFFM010000333.1:0-5081 GCA_050124295.1 Desulfobacterales bacterium
TGAGGGCGGGGAGAAGGGGTAGATTGCTGCGCAGGCCAAGGCCGCAGCCGATCGGACGCCCGCAGGCGTAGCCCCGCTACGTCGAGGACCGGCCGGAGGCCAGAACGCCGGCCCGCGCGGCAAGATACCCCTTCTCCCCGCCCTCCTCAGCGCATGGAGAGCCGATTAAGCTCCAACGTCAATGGTCGCTCGTCCTCGCTTTGTCCGTCGAAGAGAATGGGGGCCGGTCGCCGGTAATAGTCTTCCCCCGGGGCCGCTGCCAGCCATTCCTCCCGGCAAGCCTCGACGACCCGAAAGGCCACTGAGTTGATGTCCACCAGGCTCTTTTCCAAAACCAGAGAAAGTTTGCCCTTGCGCTCCTCGAGGTGCATGAGGGGGGCGATGGGGATGCCGATGGGCTCCCACTCGGCAAAATCCTTTTCCAGGTTGCGAATGGCGGCCATCTGCCCGGTGGCGCCGTTGGCGATGAGGCTGAAGACGGTCAGGCCCAGGTTGTAGGTGTAGTTGCAGTCAAAACGGGTGGGGTTGCTGCCGCGGCCGTCGTAGCCGTAAAAGTGGGTCTGGGTGTTGAAGTTGGGTACCGACTTGGCAAAGATCTTGGCGACCGCCGATGGGATCGCCTCGTCTTCTCCCAACAGCCCGCTCCTCACCAGGGACTGCTTGAGGGTTTTTCGGGAGATGATCGATTCGTTAATCAGCAGATAGTCGGCGGCGGCGTCCGCAAACAGCACGGCGGCATATTTTTCCGGATCGAGGCCCCCCTTGCGCATGGTCTTGCGGTAGTAGGCCCGCTCGATGCCCATCTTGTAGAGTCCCTTCTCCCTGAGGATGGTCAGATAATCCCGTACCAGACCCATCAGCACCTTGTCGGTCTCCACCAGCGAAAACTGAAAGTTACCGTGACTGTCGCGTTCGGTAAGCAGTCCCTCCTGAAAAAAGGCCGGGATGTCGTTGAACAGTTCGTCGTCCCGGGCGTTCCAGATGCCGACCTCGCTGTTGCCCTGAATGTCCTTGGACAGACGCCGCAGGTATTCCAGTTTGTCTTCCAGGCGCGGGAAGGCGGTGTGAAAATCCTTGTCGTGGGTGTCATTGTAGTCCGCGATGATGGTGGAGAGCTTGATGATGAAGACCTGGATCTCGTTGATGAATTCCAGCACCCCCTCCGGGATCACCAGCACACCACAGTTCTTGCCCACCGCGGCCCGGCGCACGATGGCATTGCAGATAACCCTTGAAAGGTGCCGCAGGGTGATGCCGTAGGCCGTAAAATCGGTGGACCCGCTGGGCGCCGCTTCCCGGATACGGCGCTCGTCCACAAAGTCCGCCAAGTCTTCGCCGATGAGGGTCATATTGGCGTGGGTCTGCAGGGCCACTTCCAGGGCCAGATGGCTGGCGGAGCGCCCCATGACCTTGCAGATGTGCCAGTATTTGCGGTCCGAGCTGCAGTCGTTGCAAAGGTTGGAGATATCCTGGGAAAAAGCCCGCGCCGCGGAGTGGAAACCGAAGGAGATGGCGCACAGCACCTGGCCGTCGGCATCGCGCACCTGCACGTCGCCGTCGATGGTCTTGGGCACGCCGATGACCTGGATGCCGTCGTCCATCATTTCCTGGGCCAGGAAGGCCGCGTTGGTATTGGAGTCGTCGCCGCCCACCACCACCAGGGCGTCCAGCGCCAATTCACGACAGGTCTGGCGCGAGAGGTTCATTTTTTCAGAGGTGTCGATCTTGGTTCGTCCGGTGCGGATCATCGTGAATCCACCGATGTTGCGGTACTGGTCCACCAGGTCATGGGTAATCTCGACATACTCGCTTTCGATAATGCCGTCCGGGCCCATCAGAAACCCGACGATGCGGCTGTCGGGATTGGCGGCCTTGAGGGCGTCGAACAGGCCGGCGATCACATTGTGGCCGCCCGGCGCCGGACCGCCCGAGAAGACGATTCCCACGGTACGCCGGCGCTGGTAGTCCGCCCGCGCCTCCGGCGGCAGGTCGTCTTTGCCCCGCACGATCTGCACCGGGTTGTGAATGATGCCCGGCAGCTGACGCCGGGCCTCGGCATCGATCTCGAACCGGTAGCCGCGGGCCTCCTCCAAGGCGGTGAAGGGCTGCTCGAAGACAACACAACGCGGGGGGCGGAAGGCACGCCGCTGCACCAGCCCCGGATTGATGTTGCTGATAGCATTCTGAACTTCCGGCGTCTGCATGAGTTCCCTGAGCTTGGGTGTCTTGGTGTTGGTCATGGGGTCTCTCCCACTGGTTGGGTTTGCGTGTCCGCGACGGGCGGCTTGTACGGATTCTGGAAAGGGCGTGTGGCTGAAACGACGCTAATTCATAACACAGGCGTTGGAAGGAGTTCAACGGGTTTCGCCATTTTCCTTGACCAATTGAGAGACATATTCTATGTGATGTGGGCGGGTTGTTCCAGCCCTGAAAAGCCAGCTTTCATTCCGATATGAGAATACCAAGAAGATCGATGACCCGCGTGTCGATCGGTCTTTGATCATCGCGACACTTTTGCCACCTCTGGACGTATTCGCGAAACGGCGGGACGACCATTCAGCCCCGCCCGAGCGCAACTGCGGCAAAGCGATAGCGGCGACCCCGCTATCGGCCGTCCGACGTCCCGATAACCAACCCAAGCAGGCATTAACCCAAGGAGGAGAGGAATGAACAAAAACATCACGTTGATCGGATTGCTGGCGTTGATTCTCACCGGTCTTTGCTTTGCCATGTTGACCGGCTGCCAACAGCAGGCCGCGGAGCAGGTCGACATCCAAGCCGAAGTCGATAAAGCCGTCAAGGCCGCCATGGCCGATATGGACAAGGACGCGCCCGAAATGAATACCCGCATGGATCTCACCAAGCAGTCCACGCTGGAAGAAATCGTGCAGCGCGGCGAACTGCGGGTGGGGTTCGAAGCCGGTTACCTGCCCTTTGAAATGGCCGATAAAAGCGGTAATTTCGTCGGTTTTGACATCGATATGGCCAAGGCCATGGCCGATGCCATGGGGGTGAAGTTCGTGCCCGTCAACACGGCCTGGGACGGCATCATTCCGGCGCTGGTAACCAAGAAATTCGACATCATCATTAGCGGCATGACCGTTACCCAGCAGCGCAACCTGAAGATCAATTTCGCCGATCCCTACATCATCGTAGGTCAGACCATCCTGCTCAACAAGAAACACGAAGGCGTGGTCAAATCCTACAAGGATCTCAACGACCCCAAGTTCGTAATCACCTCCAAGCTGGGCACCACCGGTGAGCAGGCCATCAAGCGCCTGATCCCCAAGGCCACCTACAAGTCCTTCGAGGTCGAAGCGGAAGCGGCCCTGGAAGTATTGAACGGCAAGGCCGACGCCACGGTCTACGACCTGCCGTTCTGCGCCACTTTCATGGCTCAGCAGGGCGAGGGCAAATTGATCTTCCTGGATGAGCCCTTCACTTACGAGCCGCTGGCCTGGGCCATCCGCAAGGCAGATCCGGATTTCATGAACTGGCTGAACAACTTTCTGCGGCAGGTTAAAAACGACGGCCGCTACGACAAGATCTACGCCAGGTGGATCACCAGCACGGACTGGATCGAGGAAGTTCAACAGTAAAGCCCGTCTGCTCAATCCTGAAACACCGAACGGCCCTGCGGGCAGGGCCGTTCGGTCGCCGGGCAAACGCCACGCCACCTGACGGAGAAAACCGCGCCCAACAACCGCAATGATTCAACTTTTCACAGGATGGGGAGGCCGATGGACTTTCTGGCCAAATTAGAAGAATTGCGCTACCGTAGCGCCTATTTCATGTGGATAGGCGTTTTTTTTATCGGCTTGTTCGGGCTCATCGCCCTGCTTTGGGTGGCCACCGCCAAGATCGATTATGTCTGGCACTGGTTCGACGTTCCCAAGTATTTCGCCAATGAAGGCCGTATCGACATCACGGCCGACATCGAGGGGGTGGTGGCTGCCATCGAGGGCGAGGGCCCAAATGCCATCGTCGTGGTCAAAGGCGACGAGGGCAGCGAATCCTATCCCATGACCAATGCCGAAGAGATATGGGTCACCAAGGGGGATTTCGTGTCTCCCGGCAAAGTTTTGGGGATTTACCACAAGTGGCAACCAGGCATTCTGCTGCAGGGCATGTGGCTGACCCTCAAGGTGAGCATGTACGCCATCGTGTTCGGCATCCTGATCGGCATGCTGGGGGGCATCGCACGCATCTCCAAGAACCCGGCCCTCAAATGGTCGGCCATCACCTACGTCGAGCTGATTCGGGGCTCTCCGCTGCTGGTACAGATTTTTATCTGGTATTTCGTGCTGGCGACCCTCATCAACGAACTGCTCAAGCGCTACGGTCTTCCCGAAATCGACGCCCTCTATTACGGGGTCGCTGCCCTGGCCTGCTTTACGGGGGCCTATGTCACCGAAATCGTGCGGGCCGGCATCCAGAGCATCCATCGCGGGCAGACCGAGGCCGCCCGGTCGCTTGGTATGACCGGCCCCCAGGCCATGCTCTACATCATCCTGCCCCAGGCCATGCGCCGCATTCTGCCGCCCCTGGCCGGGCAGTTCATTAGCCTGATCAAGGACTCTTCGCTGCTGGGCATGATCGCCATCCGCGAGCTGACCAAGGCCACCCGGGAGGCCATCACAATCAGCCTGTCCCCCTACGAATTCTGGTTCACCTGCGCGATTCTGTACCTGGTGCTGACCTTTACCCTGTCGATGGTCGTGCAATATATGGAAAGGAAGATGGCGATACAGTGATCGAAGTCACCGATGTCCATAAAACGTTTTTTGTGCCCCACAAGGTCAAGGCCCTCGTGGGGGTGTCCACCAGCATTGCGGCCGGCGAAGTGGTCGTGGTGATCGGCCCCTCCGGATCGGGCAAGAGCACTTTCCTGCGCTGCCTGAACCATCTCGAAGCTGCCGAGAAAGGCCACATTCTGATCGACGGGGTCGACATCCTGGACCGCAAGACCAACATCAACAAGGTGCGGGCCGAGGTGGGGATGGTGTTTCAATCCTTCAACCTCTTCCCCCATAAAACGGTCCTGGAGAACATCACCTTGGCCCAGAGGGTCGTGCGCAAAC
>JASFFM010000334.1:0-5067 GCA_050124295.1 Desulfobacterales bacterium
CAATCCGCCGGGCATCAATCGCACCATGGGGGAATTCCTGGCCAAGGCCGGCGTCCGGCAGATGGCCATCAGCGAGACCCAGAAATTCGGTCATGTCACTTATTTCTTCAATGGCAACCGCACCGGCAAGTTCGACGATGCTCTGGAGGACTACATCGAGATCCCTTCCGACCGCGTGCCATTCGAGGAGCGTCCCTGGATGAAAGCCGCCCAGATCACGGACAGGGTCGTGGAGGCCATTCGCAATGAAACCTATGGCTTTATCCGTCTCAATTACGCCAACGGCGACATGGTGGGCCACACCGGTGTCATCCCGGCCGTACGCATCGCTTTGGAAACCGTGGATCTCTGCCTGGCGCGCATCGTCAAGGCCATCCGGCAGGCCCGTGGCATTCTGGTCGTGACCGCCGATCACGGGAATTCCGACGATATGTACGAACGCCACAAAAAAACCGGTGCGGTGGTGATCGATCCGGACAGCGGTGAACCGAAAACCAAAACCGCTCATTCTCTCAACCCGGTACCGGTCCACATCTACGATCCCGGCCAAATCCATCCGATGCGGCTCAATCCCCAACCCGATCTGGGCATCAGCAGTCTGGCGGCCACCTGCCTGACATTGCTGGGATTTGAACCACCGGAAGATTACACGCCCAGCATCGTCAATCTGGATTGACCCGCCCAGGCAAACAGGGGCCCCCGCAGCATGGATGGCCGGCTGGCGAATGAAAACAGGGTGAAAAATGAAAATCGTCATTGCACCGAATGCCTTTAAAGGCTGCCTGACAGCGGCCGAGGCCGGCCGTGCCATGGCCTCGGGCGTCAACCAGATTCTTCCGGACGCCGAACTGACACGCGTACCGGTGGCCGACGGTGGCGACGGCCTGGTGGATGTCGCCATCGAGGCCCTGGGAGGCGAACCGCTGACCGTTTCGGTCACAGGACCACGTTTTGATCCGGTGGAGGCCACCTATTGCCGGGTGGATGCCCTCTCAATGGCCACCGTGGAAATGGCCCTGGCCAGCGGTCTGGCGCTGCTGTCGGAAGATCAAAGAGACCCCACGCAAACCACGACCCTGGGAACCGGTGAAGTGATCCGTGCCGCTCTGGATTTGAAGGTCCACCGCATCGCTGTGGGCATCGGCGGCAGTGCCACCAACGATGGCGGTATCGGTATGGCCACAGCGCTGGGGGTTCGCTTCCTGGATGAAGCGGGTTCACCGGTCGCACCGGTGGGCGCTGAACTGCGCCGCATTCGCCGCATCGACATGTCCGGGCGCGACCGACGCGTGGAAAAAGTCCGCATCGAAGCGGTCTGCGATGTCGACAACCCGCTTTGCGGGCCGCACGGCGCAGCCCACGTCTACGGCCCCCAAAAAGGCGCAACCCCCGAACAGGCCCAGCAGCTCGACGACGGCCTGGCCAATCTGGCCGATGTCATCGAAAGGGAGCTGGGTATCGCGGTCGGGAAACTTCCCGGATCCGGTGCCGCCGGAGGCCTGGGTGCCGGTCTGCATGCCTTTCTGGGGGCTGAACTGCGCCGGGGCGTCGATCTCGTCCTTGACCTGGTGGACTTGGACGCCAAGCTGGCCGGCGCTGATCTGGTGCTGACGGGTGAAGGCCAGATCGATTTTCAGACCGCTTTCGGTAAAGCCCCGGCCGGCGTTGCCCAAAGGGCCCAGACCGCCGGTGTTCCCTGTCTGGCCATTGCCGGCAGCATTGGTGATGATCTGGGCAATCTGCATGCCATCGGCATGGATGCCATTTTCAGCCTGACCCCCGGCCCCATGCCGTTGAAGGCGGCCATGCGCGATGCCGGTCCGCTGTTGAGAGCCGCCACCGCACAGGTCTTGCGATGCTTTCTGGCCGCAGGCTCCCGAGGGCACTGATCGCGGTTATCGTTCGTACATGCCATGGCAACCGGTCAGATAGAGGTCCCTTAAATGACCTCCTAGACGATGATGTTGGGGGGGCCCAAACGGCAAACGAAATGAATTCAAACCGTGAGCGGCGGTGACACCAAGCAGAACAAAGGGAGTGAAACCAAATGAACAAGCTGACCGTGGAAGACCTGAATCTGAAGCGCCAATGCGTTCTGATGCGCGTGGATTTTAACGTACCCCTTGCGGACGGCCGGGTTGTCGACGACAAGCGCATCCAGGCGGCCCTGCCCACCATCCGATACATTCTCGGTCAGGGCGGTCGCCTGGTATTGATGTCGCACCTGGGTCGGCCCAAGGGGCAACGGGTGCCGGAAATGTCGCTCGAACCCTGCGTCCGCGCCTTGCAGGAGCTGCTTGCCCAGCCGGTGACGTTTGTGGAGGACTGCATCGGTCCGGCTGCTCGGGCCTCGGCCGATCTATTGGGCCATGGCGAAGTGCTCCTCCTTGAAAATCTACGTTATCATCGGGAAGAAACCGAAAATGACCCGGAGTTTGCCTCACAACTGGCCCAATTGGGCGATGTCTATGTCAACGATGCCTTCGGCACGGCCCATCGGGCCCACGCTTCCACGGTCGGTGTAACGCATCATATGACCCAATGCGCGGCCGGATATCTGCTGATGAAAGAAATTGAATACCTGGGCAATGCGGTCACCCAACCCAAACGTCCGTTTGTGGCGATTCTGGGAGGGGCCAAGATTTCAGGCAAGATCGACGTCATTGCCCATCTGCTCGACAAGGTGGATCATATCCTGATCGGCGGCGGCATGGCCTTCACCTTCTTTAAGGCCCAGGGGCTGGAAATCGGCAATTCCCTGTTGGAAGAAGATAAGATCGCCGTCGCCCGGGACCTGCTGGCCAAGGGTGGGGACAAGCTCGTTTTGCCTGAGGATGTCTGCATTGCGGATCGGCTGGATGTCAAAGGCCGCCAGGTCGGTGCCCTTCGAACAGTGGCCGTGGACGCCATCCCCCCGGGATGGACCGGTGTGGATATCGGCGAAAAAAGCATCAAGCAGTTCGAGTCCTACCTGGCAAACGCCCAAACCGTGGTCTGGAACGGTCCCATGGGTATTTTTGAGATCGACGCAACAGCCGGCGGGACGATTGCCGTCGCTGAAATGCTGGCCGAGGCCACCGACAAGGGGGCGGTCACGATTGTTGGCGGCGGTGACTCGGCGGCCGCCATTAGCAAGGCGGGTTTATCCGAACGGGTCTCGCACGTCAGTACCGGCGGGGGCGCCTCGCTCGAATTCCTGGAAGGTAAAACCCTTCCCGGTGTCGCGGCCCTCGATGACCGGTTCTGATCACCGTTTTTAACGGCGCCCTGGTCTGTTGCCGCCCGGCCAGGCCCGGCGGATGGTGACCGTAACCGGCACATAATCACTTGAAAAAAAAAGAACCAGCGTTTACGATTACCTCCCTTGAGCCCTCCATCGATGGCGGGTGGAAGCCATCCACCGGTCAAAGCGGAACGTCATCTAGGAACGATGTCAAACCGGCAAGGAACACCCATGCCTGAAATAAAGGCAAACGACAAAACCCATCATATTGGCATTATTTCAACGCGCATTGCCGGAACAGATGGCGTCTCCCTGGAAATCGAAAAATGGGCTGACGTGCTCGAAAAAGAGGGGTTCGCCTGTTTCTACATGGCCGGCGCGTTGGATCGCCCCCCTGAAATCAGTTATCTGGTGGAAGAAGCCCATTTTACCCATCCGGATATCAAGGATATCTACATCAACTGTTTTGATGTCGAGGTGCGCAAGCGCGAGACCACCGACAAGCTCCATGCCCTAAGAAACCGCTTAAAAGATCATCTGGAAGCCTTCGTCCGGAAATTTGATATCAGCATGCTGCTGATCGAGAACGCCTTGACCATCCCCCTGAATCTTCCGCTCGGTGTGGCCCTGACCGAATTCATTATGGAAACCGGTATCCCCACCATCGCCCACCACCATGATTTTTACTGGGAACGCGACCGCTTTACCAACAATGCCGTGGCCGATTACCTGAGTCTGGCCTTCCCGCCCAATCTTCCCAGCATCCGGCATGTGGTCATCAACTCCCACGCCGACGCCCAGTTGAGCCTGCGCACCGGGATTTCCTCCCTGGTCTGTCCGAACGTGATGGATTTTGCCAATCCGCCCAAACCACCCGATGATTATGCCGCCGATGTGCGCCAGGCCCTGGAGATCGATGACGACGAACTGCTCATTCTGCAACCCACCCGGGTGGTTCAGCGCAAAGGGATCGAACATGCCATCGAGCTGGTCCACCGCCTGGGGCGCAAAGCCAAGCTGGTCATATCCCATGCTTCCGGCGATGAGGGCTGGGACTACGAGCAGCGTTTGCGGGACTATTCCAAGCTCATGGGCGTCAACACCTTGTTCGTTGCGGATATCATCAACGAACATCGCGGGACCACGGATGACGGCCGCAAGATCTACACCCTGGAAGACATATACCCCCATGCCGACCTGGTGACCTACCCCTCCACCTTCGAAGGGTTCGGCAACGCCTTTCTGGAAGCGATCTATTTCCGCAAACCCATCGTGGTGAACAACTACTCGATCTATCACAAAGACATCAAACCCAAGGGCTTTCAGGTCATCGAGATCGACGGTTACGTGACCGAAGAGGCCGTCCAGAAAACCAGTTGGGTCCTCAATGACCAGCGCATGCGCAAACGTATGGTGGACCACAACTACGAACTGGGCCGGCAGTATTTTTCCTATGAGGTGCTGCACATGCAGCTGAGCGCGTTCATGATGGTCAACCGGATGAAGGTGACCGGTGAATAGCATCCTCAAATGGCATCCTGGCCGTCCAACCGTCCGATGGGTTTGGTAACACCCATTTCACCCAAGGGAGTTCACTATGGTCTATTCCATCTGCCCGCCTGATACACCATCTTGCCCACGACGCGGGTGGGCCGGATTATTGACAACGGTCATGATCATCGGGGCGGCGCTCCTGCTGCAGAGTTGCGTCTCGGTGGGCCCGGACTACGAGGTCCCGGACCTCAGCGCCCCGGACATGTGGCAGGCCCAGCTGGTACAGGGCGTGTCCACCGGGGAGACGCCGCTGGAAACCTGGTGGCGGGTGTTCAACGACCCGGTGCTCG
>JASFFM010000335.1:0-5049 GCA_050124295.1 Desulfobacterales bacterium
ATGCCACGGGCGATGATATGGTGCAGGGCCCCCGGGGTGTCTAACCGGGATTGTCTGGGCATGGCTGTTTTGATAGCAGCCACGCCATTGAGTGTCAAGTTTATAAGTTAAGGGCGTCCCTCATTTCTCATTTCCGAGCATTCCTCGATCATCTGTGAAGGTGTTTTGCCTTTCAGGCAGCTGTACCGATGGTGCCGGTTAGGGAAGCGTTGGAAATTCTTGCTCTGCCGTTTTAATTGGGCATAGCTGTGAAACCATTGCCTCCGGAAAAACTTTTTGTTGTAGGTATTGTTGAAGCTTTCGATTATAGCATTTCGCCACGGTTCCGAGACCGGAAGGAACACAGGCTGAACCCCGAAATGTATGCAGAGCCGAATGACCGGGCCCGGTGACCAGGGGTAACGATTGCTGCCACGGAAACTCAATTCATTATCAAGGAACAAGAAGTCAGGCAGCCCGATCGCTGTCCAACTGCGAAGCAAGCTTTGGGCGACTGGCCGATCCGCTTTGTTTCGCTGCGACTCGATATTAACCCGATGACTGAAAATATCGATCACATTGAATGAATAAAACTTGCCATCCCCTTTGATGTACCACGGCCCAAAAAGATCGGCCTGATGGATGTTGTTGATGTCGAACGCTTCTTTAAAATGGGGAATATTTGCAACGCCCAAAGCGCCTCAAATCAGCTGCGCACGCACTTCTTCTGCTGTTCCAACATGGCCTTCATCATGACCGCATCTTCAAAGGGCTGGGGTGATTCGCTGATGATGGTGGCCTGTTTACGGTGCTGGAGGAGGGCCGCCAGCAAGGGCTCGAAATAAGATGGTTTCATACGAATATGTTTTTTTTCACCTTTGGCGGTGAATTCGATCCCGGAGAAGTGGGCATGCAAGTTGTCGGGAAGACAGGGCATCATCGCTTCATAATCGACAACCCCCTGATTGCGGGCATAGAGGTGGGCAAAGTCGACGGTGATGGCGCAGCCGGTGTCCTGCATCAGTTTCAGCAGTTCTTCGGTGGAGCCGAACTGGGAGGGCTTGCCGGTGATTTCGGGGCAGAGGATCGCTTCCCAGCCCGCCTTGCGGATTTGTCTTTGGATAGCGATGATTTCTCTGCGGATCAGGCGATAGGTCTCCTTGGCGGAGCGTTTCTGGTAGAAGCCGGCATGGAAGACTACCTGGCGGGCGCCCATAAGGTGCGCCCGGTGGCAGCTGTCGAGGATCCGCTTTCGGCTGGCCGCAACTTTTTCATCTTCGTAGGATGCCAGGTTGATGTAGTAGGGCGCATGGACCGATAGGCTGATGCCCAGCTCTTGCGCCAGCGCCCCCACGGTCTCGGCCATCGCCGGTTTCATGCGCACGCCGTAGGTGAATTCGATTTCCATGCAGTCCAGCTTCCGGCGGGCCACTTCGTGAAGGCCCTTGATATTTCCACGGCCGCCGCTTCCGGCCGGACCGATCAGGATGGATGGTGCCGTCTGTGCGTTTTGCATGGCGGCGACCCTATAGAATCGGAGCGGAATTTACAATAGGGATACCCATCCGGCGGAAGGCCATATCTTAGAATTTGTATTGACAACTTTACCAATATTCGTTAGCCTGCTGCCGAACTCAATCCAAGGAACCCGGCGGCTCCCATGCTCAATGCCCAATCGCCTCTACCCCTTTATCACCAGTTGGCCGACCTGTTGGCGACCCGGATCCGAAGGGGCGAGTATGCCGTCGGCGATCGGATCCCATCCGAGCATCAACTGGCGGCGACCTGCGGCATTGGCCGTCCGACCGTCCGCCAGGCCATCGACGTGCTGGTGCGACGACGCATGCTGGTGCGCCGCAGGGGTTCGGGGACTTACGTGGCGGCGGCCGATCAGGAAGTCGACCTGTTCTCTCTGGCGGGAACAACATCGGCCTTTCAGCGTCGGGGGCTGAGGGTGGATACCCGGGTGCGCCAAAAGATAAAAACCGTCACCGTCAGGGGGGAGGGCGACAATCCCTTTGACGGGGGGCGGGCTTTTTTTTTCTCGCGACGCAGTTGCGTGGACGACAAGCCCGTGCTGATCGAAGATCTGTACCTGCATCCCGACCTGTTCAGCGGGATCGATCAAATCGATCTGGAAGGCCGCTCCATTGCCGAGATTGCGGCGGAACGCTATTACCTGCGGCCGACCCACGGGCGGCAGACCTTTTGTATTGCCTACCTGAAGGGGGGGCGCGCGCGGGACCTGGGGGTTTCGGCGACCACGCCAATTTTGGCCGTCAAGCGCTACCTTCATTTTCCCCAGGCGAAAAACGCGATCTATGCCGAGCTGCTGTGTCGGACGGATCAATTTGTATTTTCCCAGACCATCGGAGGACTGGCGGATGGATAAAAAAGGGTATTTTTCGGATTTCGGCGGGGCTTTTCTTCCTGAAATCCTGGTGGCAACCTTTGACGAACTCACCCGGGCGTTCGAAACGGCCCAGGCAGACCCGACCTTCTGGGAGGCATACGAGACCCTCATGTCCACCTATTCCTGCCGGCCGACACCCCTGACCCTGGCCGAGAACCTGACCCGCCACTTCGGCGGGGCCCGCATCTACATCAAGCGCGAAGACCTCAACCACACCGGCGCCCACAAGGCCAACAACGTCATGGGCCAGGGACTTCTGGTCAAACGGATGGGCAAAACGCGCGTGATTGCCGAAACCGGGGCCGGCCAGCATGGCGTGGCCACGGCCACTATGGCGGCCCGTTTCGGCTTCGACTGCACCATTTATATGGGCGAGGTGGATGTGGAACGCCAGCGTCCGAACGTGTTCTGGATGGAACAGCTGGGAGCCGAAGTCGTGCCGGTCAAAGACGGCACCCGCATTTTGAAGGATGCCATCAACGAGGCCTTCCGTGATTGGGTCTCCAACATGGACAATACCCACTACGTGCTGGGAACGGCCTGCGGGCCGCACCCCTTTCCGGAAATGGTCGCCTGGTTTCAGTCCCTTATCGGCCGTGAGGCCCGAGCGCAGCTGCTTGAATGCGAAGGCCGCCTGCCCGCGGCAGTGTATGCCTGCGTGGGGGGCGGGTCCAACGCTATGGGGATCTTCAACGGCTTCCTGGAAGACGAGGGGGTGCAATTGGTGGGTGTGGAGGCCGGCGGCAGAGGGCTGGCTTCCGGCGAGCACGCCTCCCGCCTGTGCTCCCATGATGCCTGCGTCGGCGTGGCCCAGGGCTACAAGACCTTTTTTCTCCAGAATGCCGAAGGCCAGATGAAAGAGACCCACAGTATCGCCGCGGGGCTGGATTACGTCGGGGTCTCCCCGATCCTCTCCCACCTGAGAGAAACCGGGCGGGCGCGCTTCGCGGTGGCCACGGACCGGGAAGTGATCGCGGCCATGCGGCTGACCATTCGCCGGGAGGGCTTGATTCCGGCCCTCGAGTCGGCCCACGCTTTTGTGCAGGCCTTCAAAGACGCCCCGGATATGGGCCCCGACGCTGCGATCATCATCAACCAGTCGGGGCGGGGGGACAAAGATATTTTCACTATTGCGGACGCTTTTGAGGATCCCGGCTGGCGCGAATTTATCATTCGCAAAGCGGAGCAGTACCATGGACGACCTTTGTAAAATATCCCCTACTGGCCTTGCGCGGCCTTTCGGGTCGCTGCGGCGTACCGCGGTGCGCCACGCTGCTCGGCATGGGCAGGCCCTGGTCTTGAACATTTCACGATGCCGTCCCAAAAATGACGATTTGCGAGGCGATCATGCTTGAAGACTACCTGCGGGAACAGCGCAAAGCGAAAGACATTCTCCTGATGACCCATATCGTGGTCGGCTACCCCGATTGGGAGGCCTGCGAGGAAATGGTGGCTGCCATGGTGGCTGCCGGCGTGGATCTGATGGAGTTGCAAATCCCTTTTTCCGAACCGATTGCCGACGGGCCGGTGATCCTGAAGGCCAACCAGGAGGCACTGGAGCGCGGTGTGACGGTTGGTCGCTGCCTGGAATTCGGGCGCCGGGTGGCCCAGCGTCACGATATCCCCTTCTTGTACATGACCTATTACAATATCCTGTTCCGCTACGGGGTGGAGGCTTTTGTGGAAGAGATGGCGGCGGCCGGCGTCAAGGGGGCGATCGTGCCCGATCTGCCGCCCGAAGAGGGCGAGGCCTATCTCCAGGCCATGGCCCGGCACGAATGTCATCCCATCTTCATCTTCTCACCCACGACCGGGGATGCGCGCCTGCGCTACCTGTCATCCTTCGCCCAGGGCTTTGTTTACTGCGTGGCCCGCAAGGGGGTGACTGGCATGGATACGCGCTTTACGGACGACTTGAGCATCTACCTGTCCCGCTGCCGCGATGCCACGAACCTTCCCCTGGCACTGGGATTTGGCGTCAAAGATAAGGCCGACGTGGACTATCTGAAAGGCAAGGCCGACATCGCTGTCATCGGCACCCAGACCCTGCGTCTGGTCAATGAGGCGGGGGTTGCGGCCGTAGGCGATTTTATTCGGGGCTTGCGGTGATAAGCGTTTCCGGCGAGGGGAGGGTGACCAATCCAGCCCCGGCCTGGGCGGGAATTGTGAGATAGGGGCACGAAACGTACGCCGTCGCATTGGCGACCCCTGGCAGCCGGGTCTGTCCGGCATGCTGCGCATTCATGGACGGTTTTCTTAAATGATGATAACCCTTCGGGCCTTTAACCCGAATACTTTTTGAACATATGGATGCTCGCTGGCTTGGATGCATTGGTTGCCTGTCTTAAGGCAAGGTTGCGGCTCATGTGTCCGCTAACCCTTGGTGAGCGGCGCATTGCCGAACCCCGCGCCTACCCATTTGACCCGGCGGGCAAGCCCGAGGCCTCCCTTCGCGGCGTTATCCGGCGCTTGCGGTGGCATGCCGACCGCGGCGCGCCGGAAGGCCATGTACGGGAGGCCTCCAACTTGTAAAACATCCGGGTTAAACACCAAACCCATGGCCGACGGCGAAGGCCGCCAGAGTGTCAGGGGCGTGTTTCCTTGAGAGTGTGAAGACAACGCAGAGGATACGTTAACCGAAAGCACGCCCTGGCTGG